>JAYWMQ010000027.1 GCA_035873375.1 Nitrospirota bacterium
AATCTGAAGATGTCACCCGCCACGGCGGTGTCAAACCAAGGGCCTTTTGTATAAGTTCAGTATCTGTCATAATGCGTATGAACTTACCATTTTGTATGGCTACTAAGCAAGGGCTACCCACTCAAATCAGCGAGGAACCATCTTTTTTATCCAATAGAGAGAAGATACCGAAATAGCAGGAGTTCCCCCCCAAAAAAGACATCAAAAAGGATAAGCCCACGAAAAACAGACAAAAAACGAAAATATAAAGTGGTAGCAGATGATTTTTAAAAAAATGGGGGGGGTATGTATTGAAGGGGGGGAACAATATAAAACAACTTCTCTGCATGGGAAATTCACCTGCTGTTCTATCTTCAATCTTCTACTGCACTGCTTAAAGGTTGCCGGAAATTGCAAGCTGTTGACAAAATTTGTCAACGAGTTCTTTGTTTATAACTATAAGCAGTATTTATAGTGGCTCATGCAAGCCGTTGTTTTTTCTAAAGAAAATCTTGAAACCACTCTTACATAAACCCTTTTTAATACTGGCAACAAACTTGCATTTTTATAAACTATCGAAATAAAATTAAGAAAGTGACAAGGAGGTGATGAAAATGTTGAACAGGGGTGATATTCCCGAAAAATCATCAGAGCTTCAGGACGACCTGGTCTTAAGGCTGGAGCCCCTAGATGTATCTTATGACAGGGAAAAAGAAGGCAATAGCTCCATGTGGGCTGGTGGCACATCACAGGAGTGGTTTTTTATAGATGAATGACCATATTGCCTCCATTCTATGGTACAATGGAACAATTGTAACAGGCCTTGCCTGAAAAATAATTCATCAAAAGCAGGCTTCCCGGTCAGGAGAAAATCCGGCTTAGGGAGAGAAAGTCTGCAAGTAAAAAAGGAGGTAAGTAATGTACAGGATGATTTCAGAAATGAAGAGGCGGGATGAGAGAGGTTTTACCCTCATCGAATTGCTCATCGTTGTGGCAATTATCGGTATCCTGGCTGCAATAGCAGTCCCGGCATACCTTGGGCAGAGGGAAAAGGCGAAGTGTAGGGCTGTTGAGGCAGGGGCAAAAGGAGCAGTTTCCGAAATACAGGGATATCTCGATGCCTTGGTTTCCGGGGATCCCTTCATTATCTTAGCTGCAAATGGAAGTCAGATCTGTGTGGAGTCGAATACCGCTGCAGCCGGCAAAACCTGTCAGGCACTGTATGACGAAACAGCCGTTTCTACCTACACTGATATCGATAGCGTTCTTGATTTAGTAGAGATCCACCATCAAGCCAAAAATGAGCTTAGTCCTTTCAATAGTGCCAATGATTTATTTGTTGTAGCAAATGCTGGCGTAGAGGGTACAGTTATTTTAGAAGCTGTTGATACTCGCACAACTCGTATTCGTGGTTTCTGCTCAGATGCCACTAACGCAGTTTTTGATACTGAAGTGACGACCCGATAACACCGGCTCCTCATATTACGCACATACCGACAGGCGGGACAATGATTTGTCCCGCCTGTCTTTAAAGAGATTCAAGAATGAGTGAAGAAAGTGATCAACACCTTAAGAGGAAAGAAAGGTTTTACACTCATTGAACTGCTTATTGTTGTGGCCATTATCGGAATACTGGCAGCCATAGCAGTCCCGGCTTATCTGGGACAAAGGGAAAAGGCAAAAACCAGGACTATCGAGGCAGGTGCAAAGGGTGTGGTTACAGAGATACAGGGAGTGCTGGAAGCCTTTATTTATGAAGAGCCTTATCTTTTATTAAATGCAGGTGGAAAAGAGATATGCATAGAATCTTCAACGGCTGTTGGAAACAAGACGTGTCAGACCTTCTACAATATGCCTGCAGACGAGACTTATATCTCTATTGATGATATCGTTACCAATGTATTAAGCCATTACAACGGTAGGAGAGAGAGAAGTCCCTACAATTATTCTCAGTCCCTGTTTGTAAATGCAACGGATAAAGCAGTTGGGACAATAGTTATCGAGGCAGCAAGCGGTCGCTCAATTCGCATTCATGCCTATGCGGAAAACATCAGCAACCCGATATTCGATACAACTGTTACGGCCAGATAGTGCAGTGCGGGTAATCATTAAGGAAATTACGGAATAGACGGAATAGACGGAATAGACGGAATTCAACGTTATTGCGTTTGATTAATATACTATTTTAATATATACAGAGGAGGGAAGTATGAAAGCTCTTTCAGTGTACAGAAGCAAGGAGAGGAGAAAACTACGGATTTTAAATAGAAACAGTGGCTTTACACTTGTTGAATTATTGCTCGTTCTGGTAATTATTGGTATCCTTTCAGCCATAGCAATACCAATGTTCCTGGGGCAAAGGACAAAGGCAATACATGCTGAGGCCAAAAGCAATCTTGAATCAATCCGGCTGCTTGAAGAGCAGTTCTTTGCTGAAAATGGAGGATACGCACCAGCGGGTGGAGGGACAATTACTTATGACGCCACCCCTCCAGGCAGCACCTGTGCAGCAACTGGTGGAATAGAGGATGTGCTCCCGGGTTTTCAGCCAGGGGGATGCACGTGTTGTACCGCACCTTATGATTTATATTTTACATATTCAATAACCAGCACTGATGCGGATGGGAACGGCCTTGCAGAAAGCTTTACAGCTACGGCAACCGGTTACACCGGAACCCCTGTTGAAAATGCAACATTTTCAATTGATCAGAATAATAACAGAATGGGCTTCTGATAAAGCCTGATTACGGAAGAGCATCGGTTTGTCCGCAGGTTAACTTGCCCGGTTATCAGAACCCGGGGGGTTAGTATATTTTGGGTGAAATCATTCCAGAAGCGGATCCTTGCTCAGTTTTTCACCCTCAATGATAAATCTTGATAACTGTTCTTTTATTTTAACTTGCCATTCAACATCGTCCTGTGGCACCTTTAGAAGTGCAAATTTGAATAACATCAGGGCTTCTGTTGTTTTTCCGACCCGAAGTGCTGATAACCCCAGGTTGTAAAGGTCTGTAAATGGTGTGGCAATGGAAAAAATTCTTGTGGCCTTGCTAAGAACGTTATAAGCCTTCTTGTATTGTTTCAGGTTTGTATAACAAACCCACAATTTTCTGTATATACCTGTCCGCTCTCCTTCATTTGATCTATCCAATGCCTTTTCATAGAACGAGACTGCTTTATCAAACCTCTTCAGCCCCATCATTGAATCGCCTTTCAATCTGTAACCTTTGGGGAGTTCCGGGATGTTTTTGATGATTAAATCCGCATAAGGTATTGCCTTCAGGTAGTCCCCTTCCATATTGTACATCATCGCTATAACCTGATTTATTATATTGGAGTCAGGATATATTTCGGTGAGTTTGAATAATTCTTCCATGATGGAGTCTTTATCCTCTTTATTTAACCGGCTAATATCCTGGCCAATAATTGTGTACGGATCTATTTTCCTGAGCTCGAATTTCCTCGCTATTTCAGGGTAGGTTTTTTTATCCACATACAGGACTTCTGTATCATCAAAAAAGACCATCGTGTAATCAGGGAACTTCTTGATTATTTCTCTGAATATAGTGTTTCTATTGGGCACTACAATAAAGGGAGGGTTATATTTTGAGATAACCTTTCTTAGAACTTCCACATTTGCAAAAGCATTAGTTGCAATATAGAAATCTTCATCGGTAAAAAGTAACGGAACCTCCATATCCATGAATATTTTATATTTTGGGTATAACATCCACTGAAGATAGCCTCCATTGTTGGGGTAATTCAGCACAGAACCTCCGACATCAAGACGTTTAAGGAACGTAGCTACTCCAGCGGGAAGGCCTCTTGCAGAAACAGGATATTTGGCCTGATTCGGGAATATATTTTTTAGAAACATAACAGGCATGATTATCAGTACAGCAACTAAAAAGATACTAACCGGGCTGAATGTTTTTTTGTGGTAGCCTGTTGCCGGAACAGGAGCATTAGCCGCCAGAACAGGAATGGCAAGCAGTGCTGACTCGTCAATAAAACGGATACCTTTAGTCAACAGAATAATTCCACCTGCAAATAATAGCAAGTGGCTTATCCTTATTTGTTTCGTTAAAATGGATTTCAAGGCTGCCAGAGTTGATCCTAACAACAACAGGCTGAAAATTGTTACGTAATTGGGAGATATTACTGTTCCACGTAAAGTGAGCAGGGTGTCCAGGCTTAAGGGCCTGAGTTCATTAATATATTGAGATGCATATGTTGTTGATATAAATGGCATTTCAATCAACTTTATGCCGTGTGGAGTAAGAAAGATGGCCCCCATTGAAATAACTATCGGAATAATATAGACAAGCTCGTCCCTTGTAAAGTGTCTTTTGTTCTTTATGCGTTTAATATACGACTCAATGATATAAGCAAGACATATCATGATCATTACCGGATACTCTATTCCATGCAGGTTAACCCATAAAACTGCAAGCAATGGCAGGTATATTGCTTTTTTGGGTTTAAACTCAAGGATATAGAGGAACGCAATTATAAAGAGATACGAAAATATATGCGGTCTTACAAGCAGGTAGCGTGGTATCAGGACTAAAAAGTAAAAAAGAACAACCGTCATAATAAATAAGGTTGATTTGTTTTTTGAATCCTTTAAAAAGTAGAACGATATCAGGGATACCGTGGCAAGGTAAACAAGGGTCTTCAGGATAATGAGCCCATAGTAACCAAGGAAAGAATAAACCTTATATACCACCACCTGAAACAGCCAGAAATAGTCTGTCCATTCTCTGCTATTGATAAAGGAAAAATAACTATTGTTTGGTAACGACATATTTTCAAAAATGTATCTCCCGCTGTTAAGGTGATACCATAGATCTGTATCACCGGCAATGATCGGCCAATGGAGAAGATAGTATGAGCTTATTGAAAGAAGAAAGAGGACATAGAAGAGGTTGTACTTATAAGGACTTTTCAGAAAGTCAGGGGTCTTTTGAAGAGTTTTCTCTTTGCAACTCTTCCAGAACTGATTTAGTTGGGTCATAAAGTATCCTATGCCAGCATTTTCATAAACGTTTCTATTAGCCTCATCCCTTTGAATAACAATATAGCAGAAAAACAGAGCCGAAAACAACACAAGGAAAAGTATCAACTTCAATCGGATTGCATCTGTACTAATAGATATAGAAGCCTCATTGGACGGATTGCTTTATTTTTGATATGATGTTATCATTATTTTAACAAAACAAGAGGGGTAAAATGTCAGAAAAAATGCATGGAAGAAGGGTTTGTTTTGCCTGATTATGATGATTGCAAAATAGCGATTCTCATTCCGTGTTATAACGAAGAGAAGACCATTGCCAGGGTTATATGTGACTTCAAGTCAGAGATTCCCAATGCGGATATATATGTTTTTGACAACAACTCTACAGATAATACCGTAAAAGAAGCAACCCGGGCAGGCGCAATAGTGCGATATGAGAAAAGGCAGGGGAAGGGGAATGTTGTTCGTTCCATGTTTCGGAGTGTTGATGCTGATTTATATGTGCTGGTGGATGGTGATGGAACATACCCGGCAGACAGGGTTCATGAACTGATCAAGCCTATCCTTACTGAAGATGCAGATATGGTAATTGGTTCACGTCTTCATAGCATGTCGAATAGCCGCTTCAAGCCACTTAACCGGATGGGAAATCGTCTTTTTCTTTTTTTACTAAACGCTATATTTGACGTGCATGTCACAGATCTTTTATCAGGATACCGTGCATTCAGCAGACGTGTTGTCAAGAGTCTACCCCTTTTGAGCAGAGGGTTTGAGATAGAAACTGAATTGACTGTAAAATGTCTTGAGCGTGACTACAAAATTGTGGAGGTTCCGGTAGCACTTTCTCCGAGAGCAGAGGGAAGCTCTTCCAAGATAAAGATTTTCAGTGACGGTCTTCTAATATTTAATACAATCTTTGCCTTATTTAGAGATTACAAGCCACTAACAGCCTTTGGGATGTTGGGGGGCTTTCTTGTTTTCTGTGGATTGATTCCCGGCGTTGTAGTAATTAGTGAGTTTATTGCTACAAGTTATATAAGTCGCGTTCCTTCAGCCATACTTGCTGTTGGGTTAGTTTTGTCCGGATTACTTGTAGCATTTATTGGCTTGGTTCTCCATACTATCGCAAGACATTTTCAGGAGCTGGACCTTCAGATGCAGAACCTGAATGAAATTGTAGACAAGAGTTTACATAAAATGAAAGAATGATCAGAAATAAACCTGATGTTATAATCCAGGATCTGGAGATTATGGCAGATGCCGTTAATTACCGGCAATGGATATATAGTCGTATCAGCAGATACATTGGACAAAGAATTGTTGAACTTGGTGCAGGTATTGGAAACTTTACCGAGAGCTTTCTTGATAGGGAACTTGTTGTTGCTGTTGACAATTACAACCCCTGTATCGAATATTTGGAAAAACGGTTCTCAGGTCACGGAAACGTCGTTCCGGTGAAGATGGATATCTCCAGTCACGAAATCTTATCGCTGTCTCGTTACAAACCTGATACTATTATTTGCATAAATGTACTGGAACATGTAAAAGATGATTCGGTAGCCGTTTCTCATATGTTTCAAGTACTATCAAGGGGGGGGCACATAGTATTATTTGTGCCTGCATTTCAGTTTTTATATGGAAATATTGACCGGAGTGTAGGACACCATAGACGTTACAGCAAAAATGAGTTAAAGGAAAGACTAATCGTGGCAGGCTTTAAACTAAAAGATATATTTTATATGAACTCTATTGGAACCATAGGCTGGTTTTTAAATAATAAAATCCTCAAGCGTAAAGAAGAATCTGCATCACAGGTCATATTCTATGACAGGTTTGTTGTTCCATGGTTAAAACATATGGAATATTATATTAGCCCACCCCTTGGCTTGTCACTGATTGCTATAGGTGAGAAGTAAAATAAATGTGGAATTGATAAAATCCTCCCCGCATGATGTAGTTCAGCCCGATGTCCTTGTTGTCTGTGATGAGAAGAAGATAACCGAGAAGAACATTCAGGGTGTGCCTGACCTTGTGGTGGAGGTGCTTTCACCGAACACTGCGATTAAGGACAAGCGGCTGCTGTATGAAAAGGTTGGGATAAGGGAATACATAATTATAGACCCGACGGAACAGTATGTGGAGAGGTATCTCCCTGATGAAGAGGGTTTTTATGGAATTCCGGATATATTCGGTCCGAAAGAGGTTGTGAAGCTGAAGGCCTTTGAAGAAATAGAGATACCGCTGTGGGAGGTCTTTGAGACGGAACCTCCGGAACGAGAGTAGTTGGGGAAAGGTAGTTCCCCCTGACCGCAAGCTGCATCAGGGGGAACCGATTATTGCCTGTTATGGCCTGATGGTCACGTAGATGTAGCCTCCGGACCTGTAAACAAGTAGAAGCACGTTATCGTCAGGGCCTATCCTGGAGACCACTTTCCTGTAATCATTTATCTCCTTTATTACCTGCCGGTTTATCTCCTGAATGACATCGTTTCTCTTAAGAATCCCGGAGGCAGGGCTGTCCTCTTCAACCTTGGACACGAGAACCCCTCTTACCTTGTCGGGTATATTGAGGCTTGCCCTGAGGTCTGCTGTGAGTTCCTGAACATAAACTCCGCGCAGAACATTGTTGTAGCCTTCTTTTACGGCTGCCGTCTCTGTCTCTGGATATTCACCGAGAGTTACCGTCAGTATCCTTTCCTTGCCATCCCTTATAATCTTTGCCTGTACGGTTTTCCCAGGGGGTGTGTTGGCAACCATATTTCTCAGGGATGTCTCGTCCTCTACCATCTTGCCGTCAAACTCCACAATAAGGTCTCCCCGTTTAAAGCCGGCTTTTTCAGCAGGACTATCCTTTACCACGTCTGTTACAAGGGCACCCTTGTCCTCTTTTATATCAAATGACTTGGCAAGTTCGGGCGTAAGACCCTGAATTGTTACCCCAAGCCATCCACGGATAACTTTGCCGTATTTGACTATGCTCTTCATTACCGCCTTTGCCATATCCGAGGGGATGGCAAACCCGATACCCATATATCCGCCGCTTGTTGAAAATATAGCGGTATTCACACCTATAAGCTCTCCCTTTGTACTGACAAGCGCTCCACCCGAGTTGCCGGGATTAATGGCGGCATCGGTCTGGATAAAATCCTCGTAGTCGGCAATGCCCACATTGGACCTGCCTACTGCGCTTACTATTCCCATGGTTATGGTCTGGTTCAGACCAAATGGGTTTCCAATGGCAATAACCACTTCTCCCACCCTCAGGCTGTCAGACTCTCCTATCTTGATGGCAGGCAGTTTTTCAGCGTCAATCTTTATCACCGCAAGGTCTGTCTTGGGGTCAGTGCCGATAACCTTGCCCTTGAATTCCCTCTTGTCAGAGAGTACCACCTTTATCTCATCTGCATCCTTTATCACATGATTGTTGGTGAGTATGTACCCGTCCTCGGATACTATTACCCCTGAGCCAAGGGCTGAGGATTTGAATTTCCGTTCAGGGCCAAAAGACCTGAAGTCGTTACCGAAGAACCGCCTGAAAAAGGGGTCGTTAAATAAATCGTTGAAGGGGTTGTTCTTCAATGTAACGGTCCTTGTGGTGGATATATTAACGACTGAAGGTTTTACCACCTCGGCAACCTCGGAGAGTGACGTGCTCAACCTGCCAAGGAACTCGGTAGCTTCTTTCGATACCCTGGTTTGATCTGCAAACGTGAGTTTTTGAACATCAAGATTTGATGATATAGTAAGACCTACAACTATACCAATCAAAACCAGAAGCAGTGCAATGACCTTGTTTCTCTTTTTCATGTGTTCACCTCCACATCGGTTTTTTTTGGTTGGCAATAACTCCTATCCAGTGATAAAAAACCTCAATCAAGGGACTTTCAGGTGTACCTCGGTTGTTGCCATTCCTGAGGCAGAAAGAGTCTCTCATACGTCATCAGGGCAAACCTGTCTGTCATGCCTGCTATAAAATCACAGACCATCCTGTGCCTGTCCATCTTTTTTTCAGCACGAACATTTCCGAACCCCTCTTCAATATCCTCAATATGGTCAAGAAAGTACTCATAAAGGTCACGGAGTATCTTCCTTGCCTTTTTAAACTCCATCTTTATCTGCCGGCTCTCATAGACACTGTCAAAAAGGAAATCCCTGAGAATGTATATTGCAGCGGAAACCTCCTCTCCCATATAAATATGATCATACTCGGTGGCTATTGTTGAATATATCACATCCTTGACCATTGTATCTATACGTTTTGAATATTTGTTTCCTATGGTCTTTATAACTTCCGCGGGTATGTCCGTCCTTTTTATCACTCCCGCCCTGATGGCGTCGTCAAGGTCATGATTTAGATAGGCAATTATATCAGATACCCTTACGACCTGTCCTTCAAGGGTCTCGGAAAGACCTGCACCGTTCTCAGGCATTATTTGTCCCTTTCCTTTTGAGTGGGTTACTATGCCGTTTCTTACCTCATGGGTGAGGTTGAGTCCCCTGCCGTTGTTTTCAAGAAAGTCCACCACCCGGAGGCTCTGTTTGTGATGGTCAAAACCCCCTGGATATATCTCTCTCAGGACTGCCTCTCCTGCATGGCCGAAAGGCGTGTGCCCGAGGTCATGACCCAGGGCTATGGCCTCCGTGAGATCCTCGTTCAATCTGAGCGCCCTGGAGATAGTACGTGCGATCTGGGAAACCTCAAGTACATGCGTCAGCCTTGTCCTGTAATGGTCCCCTTTTGGCGCAAGAAAGACCTGTGTCTTATGTTTTAGCCGCCGGAATGACTTTGAATGGATTATTCTGTCCCTGTCACGTTGAAAACAGGTGCGGACTTCCCCTTCCTTTTCAGGCCTTACCCGCCCCTTACTACCTGTGCTGAGGGCGGCCTTGGGATGAAGGGTCTTTTTCTCAATTGCTTCTGTCTGTCCGCGAATGGTCATTGTAGGGTTGTTTGTCTGAAATGGTGCCGAAGGGGGGATTCGAACCCCCACAGGTTGCCCCATACGCCCCTCAAGCGCACGTGTCTACCGGTTCCACCACTTCGGCTAACTTATATTATTTATCAGAGCGGGTCTTCTTGTCAACCATACGGGTGTATTAATCAGCAATTAAGGAATAGCCGGCATTTCTGATACTTGTTGAAATATGGGGTAAGAGATGATAGTATTTGTTAAAGGGGGTTAGCATGATAATAGGCGTTCCAAAAGAGATAAAAAAAGAGGAGTACAGGGTGGCTGTCACACCTTTTGGTGTCAGGGAGCTTAAGAGGGATGGTCATACCGTTCTTGTTGAGCCTGGTGCGGGAGAGGGCAGTGGTTTCTCCGATGACGAATATCTCGGGGCAGATGCCGACATTATCGACAGGGAGAGTTTGTTCAGGAAGGCAGACCTCATTGTCAAGGTGAAGGAGCCCCTTCCCCCGGAGTATGATTTAATCAGGGAGGGACAGGCAATATTCACGTTCCTCCACCTTGCCCCGAACCGTGAACTTACTGATGTGCTCCTTGCCAGGAGGGTGGTTGCATTTGGATATGAAACACTGCAGAAGGATGGCGAGCTGCCCCTGCTTTCGCCCATGAGTGAGATTGCGGGCAGGATGGCCCCGATAATGGGTACATTCTATCTGCAGAAGATTAAGGGGGGAGAGGGTATCCTCCCTACCGGGACAACCGGGGTAAAGCCTGCAAGGGCATTGATACTCGGTGCAGGAGTTGTTGGTACAAATGCTGCCCGTGTGTCAGTCGGTCTCGGAATGGATACGGTTGTAATAAACAAGGGAGTAGAAAGATTGAGGAAGATTGACGAGATCTTCCTGGGAAGGGTAAAGACCTTGCCCCTTACCGGGTGCGACATAGCGGGAGAGTTGAAGGAGGCTGATATAGTGATTGGTGCTGTACTCGTTCCTGGTGGAAGGGCGCCGGTACTGATAAGCAGGGGGATGCTCGGGATTATGAAAAAAGGTGCTGTTATAATCGATGTGTCTGTAGACCAGGGGGGATGTGTGGAGACATCAAGACCAACCACACACGATAACCCTGTTTATGTTGTTGATGGCGTGATACATTATGCGGTTGCCAATATGCCCGGTGCATACCCAAGGACATCAACCCTTGCATTGACAAATGTAACCCTACCTTATATCAAGACCATGGCTAACAGGGGAATTGAGAGCGCCATCAGGGAAGACCCTTCAATAAAGAGTGCCCTTAATACTTATTCCGGAGAGGTTGTTCATAAGGTGTTAGCCGATTCTTTGGGGATTCCTCATAAAAGTATTGATGAAATAATGAGAGGATGATCCGGTTATTCCTGCCGTGTGACTGCTACAACAGCATCTACAAGATTGTCACCTCCTTACATTTTTGTGTTCCGGGTTGTTCTGAATTATACTTAAAAATCAAAGGATTAGCTCCTGGCACGTTTCTGGCTTTGTTTAGGATGTAGCTGGGGTTGGGGGCTATGCAGGGGTAGGTGTTTAACGGTAGTTCAGCAGATTGGAGTATAGATGGTTTCATTGAAAGACAAGGTAGAAGAGATGGAGAGGGAGGAGATAATCAGGGCCCTGAAGGAGACCGGTTGGATCAAGGCCAAGGCAGCGAGGGTCCTGGGGATTACAGAGAGGATGATAGGGTATAAGATCAAGAAGTACGGAATCAAAATAAGCATGACAGGAGAAGAGAGCGAGTTTCTTGACAAACAGGACTTATAATATTGATTAAGTTGACAATTATCGTGAAATGTGATAAAACTTTAGTATGAAGACAGGCAGAGGTGAACAAAGGCAGCGTCTTGGAGAATTACTTGTTGAGCATGGTCTGATTAATACAAACCAGTTGAAAGAGGCGCTGAAGAGGCAGGCTCAGGTGGGCGGGCAGATAGGGTCCATCCTGATAGAGCTGGGGTTTATTACAACTGACGATCTTCTGGACTTCCTGAGCAGGCAGCTTGGTGTCCCTTCTGCAAATCTGTTTAAGCTGGACGTGCCTCCGAAGATATTAAGGTTCCTTCCGCTGGAGAAGATCAGAAGTCTGAAGGTTGTTCCCCTTGCGGTTGATGATAATACAGTAACCCTTGCAATGGTGAATCCCCGTGACATGGTGACACTCAGTGAAATCGAGTTTTCCCTCGGCAAGAAGGTGCAGCCGGTAGTAGTGCCTGCCGTGCAGATGGAGACAGCGATAAAAAGCCTGATGTCGGATCCTGATAAAGGGCTTAAGGGTATGGCCCTTGAAAAGGAGGCTCAAAAGGCGGAGACACAAAAGGCGCCTGAACTGCTCTCTTTGCTGCGCTATCTGGTAGAGTCACCTGCAACCGATATGTTGCTTACCGCCGGAGTCCCTCCTTCCTTAAAGATTCACAATGATATAAAGAGGGCATCCATGTCCTCGCTTACTCCCCTTGATTGTGAAAGGTATGCGAGGGGGATGATGACCGGGGAGGCCTGGGAAAGATTTATCCGGAAAGGTGACCGGGATTTTGCCGTTACCTATCCTGAAATCGGACGATTCAGGGTAAGTGTTTACAAACAACGGAACTCCATCTCTGTTGCCATCAGGCACATAGCGGAAATCATACCCACCCTGGAGGAACTCAATCTGCCGGAGTGGTTGAAAGAGTATGCCCTGAAGCCTCAGGGGTTGATATTGGTGGCAGGTCCTACCGGACATGGTAAAACCACCACCCTTGCAGCAATGATTGATATTATCAACACCTACAGGAGATGCAACATTGTCACACTTGAAGACCCGATCGAATATCTCCACAAACATAAGAACAGCAATGTCAACCAGAGGGAGATCGGGCTCGATACCGAATCTTTTTATGAGGGGTTGAAACGTATCTTCAGGCAGTATCCCGACGTGATAGTTGTTGGGGAGTTGAGAGACAAGGAGAGTTTTGAAATAGCCCTGCAGGCAGCTGATACCGGACATCTTGTTTTATGCACGGTTCATTCAAATAATTCCACCACGGCAATTGAGAGGATCATTAATATGTTTCCGTCACACCAGCAAAACCTGACCAGGACAAAGATTGCCGATACCCTCCTGCTTGTATTCTCGCAGAGGCTGGTTTCCCTTAGAGAGGGTGATGGCAGGATACTTGCCTACGAAAAACTGATAAACAGTTACAGGATAAAGAACCTTATAAGAGAGGAGAAGACCCACCAGATAAGGTCTCAGATGCAGGTGGGGACAGAGGAGTTTTCCTCCATTGACAGCGCTCTGGCAAATCTTTACAAGGAAGGATTGATCACTTTTGAGAAGGGCCTGCTTTATGCTGAAAACGAACAATTCTTCAGGGAGATTGCCGGGGTGGTCTGATTTTATACAGATGCCCTGGTTCTGACAAGGTAGTAAAATCTCTTTTTGAAATCCGGGGGCTTCATTTTTGCCACTTCTGCAAGTCCTCTTATTAACCCGTCAACTATATAGAGAGACATATTCGTCAAAATCAACCACTTAAGAACTTGTTGTGTAAACTCTTGTTTTGTCACCCTGAACTTGTTTCAGGGTCTCATACCTTTCAGGTCTTTTCTTGCAGTTCCATATTATAAGCATAAACTCCGGGACTTTCAACAACTAATTGAAAACCCCTTCTGGTGGCCGAGTTGAGAATAAGCGGTCCCTGGAAATTTGCCATAACATTGTTGTTCTCAACCCTGACAATTACGAGGATTGCGAGGTCATCAACGTCTTCAAGCCCGATGAGCTTTTTTGCCGCATCAGGGACCTCAAACTGATAGGAGGGATTTATCAGGAATGGATTGATTACTATGAAGGCCACATCAGGGTCATCAATTGCCTGCAACCATTTGACTTCCGTCTCCTTATGGTCCATGAGGATATATCTTTTGAGGCCGGGGAACCCGAAGAGCCCATCGGGAAAGTGAATGACCTGTTCTTCCGGTACCTCGATGCTGCCGAATCTGGTTGTTGAGAAACTGATCACGATTTTCTGAAGACCTCCTTGAGTTTGCCAAAGGTATCCAGCCCTGCCATTGCAGAGAGCCTGTTTTCCCTGGAGATTTTTTGGTATAGCTCTTCCCTGTAAATCCTGAAGTGCCTTGGTGCCTCTATCCCGAGTCTTACCTGATTTCCCTTTACCTCCACCACCCTGATGATTATATCATCACCAATGCGGATTGATTCGTCTGACTTCCTTGTCAATACCAGCATCCTGCCTCCTCTTGCTTTCAACGGTTTAATTCAATTTAAATCATGGTATTCCTATTGGTCATTGCAGAAAATCCAGCAGGGACTGGCTCAGCAACCTTGCCCCTGTATTCCTTAATGCCTGAAGTGCTACTTCGTTTTTTGATACCTCGGATATTACCTCTGCAAGGTCCGCATCCTCTGTTGCGGAAAGGAGGGTACGTAAACCAAGAACGGAATTATCCAGTCTGCCATGCTCCGTCTCCGTGAAATTTATTCTTGCCCCTAACTCCGCCCTTGCATCAGTAACCTGTCCGATGGAATCGTCAATCGGGGTCAGTATTGCATTGATCCTGTCGGTATTATTGCTCTCAAGGGCACTTTGCAACTGCCCTGTCATCTGAATCATGTTGTCGAAATAAAAGGTGTCCTCTACTGAAGTGTATGGCGGGCCACCCTGAAGCTCTGTCTCCACTGCAGACTTATCGTCCGTAGAGGAAATGGCTATTATCACCCTGTTTTTCGGATAGGTTCCATCAATAACCTGTCCGGGAATGTAATGAATATATCTTGTCCCCTCCTCAAGTGTAACTACTTTGTGTGATGATTGAACGTAGGCAAAAGCCTCATTTCCCGTCAGGTTTTCCTTTATCCTTGCATTGGCCCCAACCTTTATCTCCAGATTGTTTTCATCGCCCCGGTAATCATAAGTGTTGGGGTCAAAAGCCATCCTGTCTGTCAGGAGTCCGCTGAAGATATATTTGCCCTGAAATGAGGAGTTTCCAAGACTGAGCAGGTGCATCTTCAGTTCCCTGACCTCCTTTGCCGTTGCCTCTCTATCCTCACTGCTCATGCTTCCGTTCAGTGCCGAAAGAGAGAGCTCCTTTAACCTTGAAAGGGCATTGGTGGCATCTCCAAGGATTCCGCCTGTGATCTCAAGATTAGCTGTTGCTCCCTCTATGCTCTTTATATTCTGTTGAGTCTCCTTAATGCTGACCTTATAGTCAAGTGCCCTCGATGCCCCGACAATATCCTGAGACGGCCTGTTTATCTTCTTTCCGGTGGCAAGGGTTTCCTGGGCATCATAGAGCCTTCTGAGGTTCTCCTGCAGGGCCCTTGTCAGCTGGTCGTATACTGTAAAGCTTGAGATTCTCATAAGTTGAGTATCACCTCCAGCAGTTCGTCGGTGACCTTTATGAGTTTTGCCCCTGCCTCGAATGCCTTCTGGTATCTGATGAGGTTTGCAGCCTCTTCATCAAGGTTAACCCCCGATACTGATTCCCTTCTCATATTCAGCTCATTAAGCAGGCTCTGTTCAAAGTCCGTACTGTCCTGTGCAGTGCTGCTCATGGAGCCTGTAAGGGTTACTATTGTACGGTAGTAATCGTTAAAAGTGTTCCCTATGTCTGAAACATCCCCCTGATACAGATCAATCATGGCAAGTGCGTTTCTGTTGTCCCCCGGCAGGGTGTAATCATAGGTTGATGCCGCCACGTCTTCAGCAGAAGATATATTGAGGGCGAAGTTTTCAATGGATAGCTCAAGAGGAGTTACAAGGAATTTATCTCCTCCCTGGGGGCCGCCGGCATCATCTGATACTACTATCTCCATACCGTCAAATGCTATTGTACTGCCGGAGGTATAGGTAGTCGGGGGAACAACGGTCGTATCCGTTGCAAGGTCAACTACACTGTATGTGGATGAATCGCTGAACCGTATTTCATATTCGTGGAGTGTCAGCTGGCTTAGGTCGGAGATGGTTTTAGAGGTTACAGCCGTCCCGTCCGAGTAATCCCTTGTAAATAACTGAAGCGGGGCAAAGAAGTCGTTGTCCGTTGACCCTCCAAGATCATATCCCTGCCGGTGCTGCAGATTTGTCTCCTTTACGATGGAGGCAACAAGGCTCCTGAAATTCTTCAGCGGGCCTTCCTGAATATCCTCCCTTGATGCAAGAAGGCCTGACAGGGCACCTCTTGAGATGTAATCATTTACCCGGTCATTGCCTGCCATTATGTCTATGGTATTGTCAGGGTTTACTACAGAAGCAAGTGCAAAAGAGCTTTCCCGTTCAACGAGGTTTTTGTTGCCCATCACTATGGTAACCCGTCCGGAGTCGTCTTCAAAAGAGCTGAACCCGATCAGCTCGCTCAATTGTCCCATCAGGTTATCCCGTTTGTCTCTCAGGTCGCTTGCCTCATAGGAGGAACCGGCTTCCACCTCTGTTATCATCCCGTTCATGGATGCAATCTTGCTGGTTATAGTGTTTATCCTGTCAATCGAATCTTCTATCTCGCTGTCTGTATGTTTTACAGTCTCCCTGAGTGAGCGTTCCATATCCTTTGCCATGGATATCAACCCCCTGGCCCTCTGCAAAAGGACAGAGCGTTGTGGCAGAGCCTCAGGGTTATCAGCTACTTCCTGCCAGGTATTTATGTATTCATTGAAGGAGCCGGAAAATTTTGGGGACTGTTGTTCATTAAATACCTCTTCGACCTGCCTGAACACATTTCCGAGGCTGTTCGACCTGGCAAAGTTTTGCTGCTGAAGTAGTATCTGGTTTTGCAGGAGGTTGTCGTAATGGCGTCTTATGTGTCCGACGGTGACACCCCGTCCAATAAAACCCGCCCTGGTCCTTCCCGGTGTCTGTATATCAAGGATCGCCTCCTTGCGTGAAAAACCGGGGGTATTGATATTGGCAATATTATTTGCCGTTACATCAAGGGCAGCCCGGCTTGCAAAGATGGCGGATTTCCCGATATCAAAGAGTCCGAATATTGCCATCAGGCTGGTATCTCCATAGAGGGCTTTTTATTTGCAACCATCAGGCCTCCCTTGAGATGGTGCCTGAAGGCGAGGCTTTAATGTCAAAGGTCTGGAAAAAGGCGGATGAGACCCTGAGATGAAGGGATGCCCGTTCTATGAGCAGTCTGTTGATCTCATTCAGTTCTCCTATGCCCTGCATGAGACTGAGGAGCTGAGAGCGGAGATCGAGGAATTTTTTGTTTCCGGTAATACTGTGAAGGTCGGAAATACTTCTCCCCCCCTCCCTGTCTCCGAAGAATTCATCAGCAAGTCTCTTCCTCTCTTCTTCAAGGAGTCTTAACTGGAGCACTATATTGTCTTTTTCTTTGGCAAGGGTTTCAACCGCTAAAGGGTCAAAGGAGACGATCGCCTCTTTTTCACCCTTCAGCAGGTCATAGAGCCTTGAGTAACTCCTTACCTGTTCTTCGAGTATCTTCAGTATCCGGGCTGAATTCTTCATATCTCCTCTAACATCCTGCTGAGAACCTTTGCAGGGTCTATCCTGTATGTGCCAGCCTCGATGGCCTGCCTGATAGCCTCAACCCTGTCAGCCCTTACCTCGGGGAGTTTTTGAATTTCTGCCTTCATCTCGTTAATTTCCTTTGCCTTGCCCGAAACCTCGACACGGTCAGCTACTGTCTTACTGCCCTGTAACTGCTCGCTTTTTCCGGTGGCATCCTTGCCTTGTGCCTTCTGAGCCCTGAGATAAACATCCTGTCCCTCAGGAGGCTTTCCACCGTAAATCTTCATTTAACCCCTCCTTAAACAAAATTTGCTATGACTTTATACTATAAAATATTATCGGCCGGAGGCAAAAAAACTTTAATCTTCATTCCCCCGGAGTGATTTCATGAGCATTTCAGAAATTCCCGTGCCCCTTTCAGCAAGGGTCTTTGCGAGTTCCATATCAAAGAGCGTCTGAAATACATCACCGGACAGTCCTCCCTGAAAGAGCCCCTTACCGTTCATGCCACGCATGCCCTTCAGGAGTTCATAGATAAAGAGGGATTCAAATTTCCGGGCCACCCGTTCTGTTTCCGCTTCAGACGTTTTGTTTCCGGCATCTGTTCTGTTATCCTGGTCTCGAGGCACTGTGCTGTAAATTGAAAGAATAGACGGATCAATCATCAGATAATCTCCAGTTCCGCCCTGAGAGCCCCTGAGGCCTTGAGGGCCTGAAGGATGGCTATCAGGTCGCGTGATGTAACACCCATGGCATTCAGCGCCCTCACCACCTCACCAAGCGAGGTGCCTGAGACCTGTATAAGGTGGGCCTTTTCCTCTTTTACCTTTACCTCTCTTGAAGGAACCACCACTGTCTCTCCCGCTGAGAATGAAGGTGGCTGGGAGACCTGATATTCAGTTGTGATCTCTATGGTGAGACCTCCGTGGGCAATTGCTACAGGTGAGATGCGGACGTTTTCGCCTATTACTACAGTGCCTGTCCTTTCGTTGATTATTACCCTTGCAGGAAGATCAACAGCGACATTGATATTTTCAACAAGCCTTAGAAGTTCAACGATTCTTCCCTTGTATGGCTCAGGGACCTGCAGTGCCACGGTGGATGGGTCCAGGGCCGATGCGTATCCGTTCTTTAAAGCCCTGTTTATCTCCCTCATCATGTTTGAGGCCACAGTGAAGTCGGGATTGTGAAGTATTATTTTCACCTCGGTGAGTGAATTCAGTGACATGGGGATTTCCCTTTCAATAATAACGCCGTTTGGTATTCTTCCCACCGTGGGATGGTTTTTCTGGACACCGGTGCCCCCGCTGCCTGCAGAAAAGCCCCCTATTGAGACAGGGCCCTGTGCGAGGCCATAGACCTTTCCGTCAGGTCCTTTCAGGGGGGTCATAAGGAGAGTTCCGCCCTGTATATCCTTGGCATCGGCCATGGCAGAGACAAGCGCATCCACTCTGTTTCCGGCCCTTGGGAAGGGGGGCAGGGTTGCCGTGACCATTACGGTTGCCGTATTTTTTGCCTTTATGTCTCTTGGGTTGACAGTGAGACCCATCCGTGCCAGCATATTTGCCATGCTCTGCATGGTGGCCCTGCCCTTGTCCCCGGTTCCGTTCAGGCCTACAACCAGTCCGTACCCGACAAGCTGGTTCTCCCTTACACCCTCAATGGATGCAATGTCCTTTATCCTCTCGGCATTGACTGCCTGGTTCGGCAATACCAGAATAAGAACCATGACAGCACTGAATGCAATCCTTTTCATATTCCTTGTCACCCCTTTTGATTGACGATTGAATATTGACGATTGAATATTGGAAAAACATCATTTTTCATTCGTCAATAGTCATTCGTCAATAATCAATCCTAAAACGGCCATATCCTGTCAACTATGTTTCCAAGCCAGCCCGAGACCTGCTTGTTGTCGATTATTCCGTCACCTACGAGGAATATCCGGGCATCGGCAACCTTTGTGCTGTAAATGGTGTTGTTTGTGGATATGTCGTCAGGTCTTATCAGGCCTTTCAGCACAAGGACCTGTTTTTCATAGTTCAGTGTTACCTCTTTCCTTGATTCTATAACGAGGTTCCCATTGGGCAGGACGTCAATGACCCTTGCCGTGATGGTGCCCTTGAGAGAGCCCTCTCTTGTTGTCTCCCCTGTACCCTGAAAATCATTCTTGAATGAACTGCCTGCTGTTGGCGAAAAAGTATTGCCCTTCCCGTAGAGATTGTTCAGGTTCATGTTGAGAGGAGCACCGAAGAAAGCATCTATGCCCGCATTCAGGGTTGAATCCTTTGCTGTCTTTGTCTCTGCCTTTTTGCTCCCTGATACGTTTTCAATGATCAGTACGGTTACAAGGTCGTTTAGCCGCCTGGCCCTTCTGTCCTCAAACAGGCTTGCCCTTTCCCGGTAGATGGAGCCTGGGGTGGTATATCGGTGCTCTGATGAAGCCGGTACTGTTATATAATTGGGGGATGGTGGCGGAAGCGTATTTGTGGATGCACACCCCGCAGAGAATAACATTATTAAGGTTCCCAGGGTTGACAGCAGGACATTGTTCCTGTTTGGACTATGGTTGCACATTTACTGTTCCCCTGTTTTCTACAATTCCGGTTATTGTCTTTCTTGATCTCAGATTCATCACGGATATCTCCATTTTGGAGAAGCCGTCCTCTTTGGCCACGCCTGGTGCGGTCACCCGCAGTGAATTGGATTTGTAAAAGAGGGTAACACGCTGTCCCTTTTTGATCAGGGGTTTTTCACCTGTTATTGCCTCTGTCAAGGTGCTGTCTGCAGGCAATGACCTTTTCAGTACCTTTCCCCTTGCCATCCTTATATCTCTTATTGCACCCCTGGGGATTTTTCTGACATCCATCATCGTGGCATAGACATCAGTGCTGCTGATAAGGGTTCCTCTGTATAATGCCCTTCTGGTCTTTACAACCTGTTCCCTTGCCGTTATGTATGCCTTTATTCGCACTTCCCTGTTATCAGCGAACCGGAATATGAAAGAAGCCCTGCCAAGGGGCCCCCTTTCAGTTATAATCTCAACCGGCCTGCTCCGGGGCAGGGCCTCGTCCGGGACAACCCTCTGTACCTGAATCTCCGGCCAGGGATAATTGTTCACGAGGTAGTCCTGAATAACGGCTTCAGGAGCCCATCCGGAGACGATTGTTAAGGCTATCAACAGGGATATCATCAGTTTTGTCCTTACCTTCTAAGATTATTTGCTATCTGCATCATGTCATCCGCAGCCTGTACTACCTTTGAGTTAATCTCGTAGGCCCTCTGGCTTACAATCATCTGTACCATCTCGTCTACAATATTTACATTGCTGAGCTCAATAAATCCCTGCTGAATCGTTCCCAGACCTTCAGTGCCGGCGACGCCGGTGGTCGGCACGCCAGATGAAGCTGTCTCTTCAAAGAGATTCTTTCCAATTGACTTCAGGCCGCCCGGGTTGGAGAATTTTGCAATCTCAAGCTGTCCTACCTCGGTGGGAGCAGAGCTGCCGGGTTGTGTTGCATTTATACTTCCGTCCGAGTTTATGGTTATCTGGGTTGTATCTGACGGGATGGTTATCTCGGGTTCCATGGGGTATCCTTCAGATGTTACAATTCTGCCCTCGCTATCCAGCTTGAATGCGCCGGCCCTTGTATAGGCAATCTCGCCATCCGGTTTTACGATCTGAAAGAAGCCGTCTCCCTCTACTACCATATCAAGGGGGTTTCCTGTGGGAGTAAAGTCTCCCTGCTCAAATAGCTTCTGAACAGCTACAGGTCTGACGCCGAGCCCGATCTGTATGCCTGAGGGCAACTGTGTGCCATCGGCGGAAGCCGCCCCCGGGGTCTTTATCTCCTCATACATCAGTTCCTGAAAATCAGCCCTGCTCCGTTTGTATCCGGGAGTATTTACATTTGCAAGGTTGTTGGCTATAACATCAATGTTCAGTTTCTGGGCTTCCATGCCTGTTGCAGCAATAAAGAGTGACCTTATCATGACTAAATCCTCCCTATCTCGTTTAGTGCCTTTGATGTGGCTGAATCAAAGGCCTGTATCATTTTCTGGTAAGTCTCAAACTCCCTTGTTGTTTTTATCATTCCGACCATCTCCTTTATAATATTTACATTAGAGCCCTCGATTACACCCGGCGAGACCCGTGAAGATGACTCAACCGGCTTCAAGTCCGCTGGGGCAAGGTATGTGGCTTCTCCTGCCTGAATGAGATTGTATGGCTGGGGAAAGTCAACAATTTTGAGCCTTCCCACTGTTGTATCATTTACCAGGATATCCCCTCCGGGTCCTATTTCCACCCTCCCCTGGGGGAGCTGAATCGGGGTATCATCCACACCCATCACCTTCAGTCCGTCAATGTTCAAGAGGTATCCCTCTTCATCAAGCCTGAAATCCCCCCTCCTTGTGTACCTTTCACCTTCAAGTACAAAGAAACCATCACCCTCAATGGCAACGTCAAGAGGGTTGCCGGTTTTTATGAAGTCTCCGGCTGAAAAATCAGTGACGACTTTTCCCTTTTCTACCATGACGCGTTCAGGATTGGAGATATTTTCAGTAGAAGGCAGGAGAAAGGAGCTGAAGGATGTCCGTTCCTTTTTGTAGCCCGGAGTTGATGCATTGGCGATATTGCGCGCAGTGAGTGAGAGTTCTGCATCCTTGAGTATGGCGCCTGATGCCGCTATGTATATGCCTTTGTACATGACGGGTTTTGTTAAAGCAAGAGCTGTGCCAATCATTTATCGTTGGTGCAAAACTACTGTTTTAAGGAGTTCAGGCAGTCAGAGCGTGTCATAAATCATGAAAAAAATCTGCGATATTATTCTGAATCCACTTCAGAAATGCTGTGTTTTCAATACGTTGCGTTAAATGCAGAACCTAAAAACAGCTCATGGTGACAATCGAGATACGATTCGGGTATCAGAGTGGGCTGCAAAGCCGGGGGGGCCGGCAGGTGAATAATGGCGGCAAAATTTTGTCCTGAGGAGGAAAAAAGTTCCTCCTCAGGCATTCATGTTAATTATAAACTCAACCTCTCCACCGGGTATATCAAGGAGGCTTGCTATCTCTTCAATCTTCAGTCCCTTGCGGGATAGTAATACTACCTCTTTGTAACGGTAATCCAGTGTGCTTACAGGTTCCTGCGATATGTTTTCTGCCTGTATTAAGAGGTTCTCGAGGATTTCAATCTTTTCATCCAGCCTCTGTTCAACTTCATTCAAAGCCCGGACCCTTGTGTCTACACGGCTCATAAGAAGAGATGAAAGCTCTTCAATCTCGGAGAGCTCGAGTTGCAGTAGTCTGTCTGCCTCCTTGATCTTTCCCGTCTTTTTCCGTTGCTTGAGAATCCCTTTAATCATTTTTTTACCTCCTGAATCTGCCGGTACCCGGCGTCTAAGCCATTATATCCACGATGCCTTTCCTTTTCTTGTTTTTACCTTTGTCTTTTTTCTTCTTGCGCTTCTTCTCTTTTTGGGAAGTGATCTCAGGACGTTCCCTGATTACAGGTGTTTCGTTTACTTTATTTATCCTGTCTACCGGCATTAGTCTGGGTTGTATTAAAGGATAATTCTTCCTTGTCTTTCAATTCCACAGGAACTGTCAATTTCGTGACGGTTGTGGCGTCTGGCTGCCGTTTCTGCAGTCATTGAACGCCTCATTTGACTGTCTCTGGTTCATTAAAGCCTTGCTCTATGCCATGCAAGAGTCCTGCCACAATGTGTTCCTCTGCAAGCCTTCAGGTTTCAATATCTTTGCTGCCATATGTGACAAGGGGCAATCTGTACGCTTTTTTAGTATTAAATCCTGGTTCAAGAGAGTTTGCCTTTTTAAGTAATGCCTTGTCTTTTTATATCTTATCGGACAGCGGGAGGGTAACTTTAATCCGCAGTGGAACAAGGGAGCTGCAAAAATAAATCCTGAAGCTCCCCGCAACTTGCAGGCTTTGGTTTTCAACGGAGAACTGCTGAGAAATCGTGACAATTGCTTGAAAAAATGCTGGAAAATCTGTTAGAGTCAAACTCTATATCCATAAATTATGTAAATCATTTCATGGTAGGGAGTCAGGATGGAAAAGTTAGAAAAGTTAAGGGTATCTATTGACAGCATAGATGAGGAGATACTGGATCTCCTGAACAAGAGGGCAAGGGTGGTCCTTGAGGTGGCCAACGTGAAGAGGGACACCAGGCAGGGTTTCTACTCTCCGGAGAGGGAGAGGCAGATACTTGAGCGTCTTCAGGGTATGAATCCCGGTCCGTTTCCGAATGATGCACTCAGGGTAATCTTCAGGGAGATCCTTTCAGCCTCCCTGTCCCTTGAGGAACCCCTTAAGGTGGCCTGTCTCGGCCCCCTTGCTACTTTCACGCATCTTGCCGCACTGAGGCACTTTGGATCATCGGCACAGTTCATTCCCGTTGACAGCATAAAGGATGTTTTTGAGAGTGTTCAGGAGGGCAAGGCTGCGTATGGTGTTGTCCCTATTGAAAACTCCAATGAGGGTGTCATAAGTTATACACTTGACATGTTCATGGATTTTGACCTCAAGATAGCTGCTGAGATAATGCTGGAGATAAACCATAATCTTCTCTCAATATCAGGAGACATAAAGAAGATTAAGAAAATATACTCTCATCCCCAGGCCATAGCACAGTGCAGACGGTGGATAGAGCGGAACCTGCCGCACGCTACCATTATTGATGCAACAAGCACTGCAAAGGCAGCTGAGCTGGCCTCAAGGGATGAAGAAGGCTCGGCTATTGCGAGTGAACTGGCTGCAAAGGTGTATGACCTGAGGTTTGTTGAAAGACATATTGAGGACAACAGGAACAACTATACCAGGTTTCTTGTTGTATCGGAAGAATTCCCACCGCCCACAGGAAAAGACAAGACCTCGGTAATGCTATCAATCAAGGATAAGCCGGGGGCGCTCTTCGAGGTACTTACCCCGTTTAAAAAGGCCGGGATAAATCTGACAAAGATAGAGTCCCGCCCATCAAAGAGAAAGGCCTGGGAGTATATATTCTTTATTGATATGGATGGTCATGTCCAGGACAAGAAGGTAAAAAAGGCCCTTAAAGAGGTAGAGAAGGATTGCATCTTTCTGAAGGTCCTCGGTTCTTATCCGCGCACTGACAGGAATGACATTAATATTCAGGCATGATCAGACCCCCTGAGTATATACAGTCTATCAAGCCCTATGTGCCTGGAAAACCGGTAGAGGAACTTCAAAGGGAGCTCGGAATAGAGGATGCAGTTAAACTTGCATCCAACGAGAACCCTTTGGGTCCGTCTCCAAAGGCTGTAAAGGCCATATCTGAAGTGATTAGCGGAATTAACCGCTATCCTGACGGCAGTGGTTTTTATCTTAAAAATGCGTTGTCTGAGAAGTTAGCTGTAGACCAGGAAGGGCTTATCCCCGGTAATGGGTCAAATGAACTGATAGATATTGCAGTCAGGACCTTTATGACTGCCGGAGATAAGGCAGTAATGGGAGTGCCGTCGTTTGTGGTTTACCCTATGGCTGTTCAGTCGGTTGGTGCAAAGGCCGTACAGGTGCCGCTGAAGGAGTGGAGGCATGACCTTGAGGCCATGGCAGGGGAGATTACGGAGAAGACAAGGATTATCTTTGTTGCAAATCCGAATAACCCGACAGGTACAATAAACCATGCCGATGAGTTTGATAAGTTTATGCAGAGGGTGCCCGACGGTGTCCTGGTGATTGTTGATGAGGCTTACAGGGAGTATGTGCGTGACAGCAGGTACCCTGATGCCATGGAGTACCTGAGGGCAGGACGTGACATCATTATACTGAGGACTTTTTCAAAGGTTTACGGCCTTGCAGGACTCAGAATAGGATACGGTATTTCCCGGAAGGAGATTGTAAGAGAGATGAACAAGGTGCGGGAGCCTTTTAATACCAGTAGCATTGCTCAGGCTGCCGCCATTGCCTCTGTAGGAGATGACGGACACGTAGAGAGGTCAATTGCCCTGAATGAGGAGGGTAAGGCATATTTATATAAGGAGTTCCGGAGACTGGGACTGGATTTTGTTGCTACAGAGGCAAATTTTATATATGTGACATTTGACCGTTCTGTTGCGGTAGAGCTGTATAATCACCTGTTGAAGAGGGGGGTAATCATCCGGCCCATAGGTGCTGCTGCAGTACGGATCACCATAGGCCTTCCTGAAGAAAACAGGTTGCTTGTTGAGGCCCTTGGGGCGGTTATCGGTAATAGCTTGATATCTTGAGTGTTGAGCTGCAAATTGTAAATATAGTTTCTGTTTTTAGGATCGATTTTGATATCAGAAAACGAAAAGGAGGAGCATATGGACATAATAGTGTTGAAACCTTCTGCAACAGAAGAAGATATAAGGCATATCACCAAGAAGCTTGCCGGAAAAGGGCTTAAGACCAATATATCAAGTGGTACGGAGAGGACGATTATTGGTGTGATCGGCGATACGTCAAGGGTTTCAGAGGATGAAGAAAATGCAATAAGGGCAATCGACTGTGTAGAGACAGTAATGAGGATTCTTAAGCCCTACAAGCTTGCAAGCAGGGATTTCAAGAAGGAAGGCACCCTTATTAATATTAAGGGGAATGTCATCGGCGGCAATAGAATTCATGTTATGGCCGGCCCCTGTGCAGTAGAGAATAAAACCATCTTTGTCAATATAGCAAAAAAGGTAAAGGAAGCAGGTGCTACCTTTATACGTGGTGGTGCATTTAAACCAAGGACCTCTCCGTATACATTCCAGGGCCTTGGTGAAGAGGGGCTCCAGATACTTGCCGCGGCCAGGGAAACTACAGGCCTGCCTGTAGTTACAGAGCTTATGGATCCGAGGGATATAGAGGTGGTTGCGAAGTACTCTGATATTATCCAGATCGGGGCCAGGAATATGCAGAACTTCAGACTCCTTTTAGAGGTTGGAGAGATGAAGAAGCCCGTGCTCCTTAAACGGGGGCTTTCAGCCACAATAAAGGAATGGCTGATGGCGGCAGAATATATAATGTCCAGGGGGAATCTTGATGTCATTCTCTGTGAGAGGGGGATCAGAACCTTTGAGACAGCAACCAGAAACACCCTTGACCTTTCAGCAATCCCGGTGCTGAAGCATCTTACGCACCTGCCGGTGATGGTTGATCCGAGCCATGGTGTGGGTAAATGGGGACTTGTTATCCCAATGGCACGGGCTGCTGTAGCAGCAGGAGCTGACGGGCTTGTAATAGAAGTGCATACCAATCCGGAGGAAGCCCTCTCTGATGGTGAGCAATCACTCAGACCGGATGTTTTCAAACAGTTGATGGATGAAATAGGGCTTATTGCCAAGGCCATGGGCAGGGAAGTCTGAGGATACAGAAATGATCAAATTCAACAAGGTTGCAATCATAGGGGTCGGGCTTATAGGATCATCCCTTGCCCTTGCCCTCAAGAAATATGGTCTTGCTGTTGAGATCAAGGGTTCGGGCCGCAAGGAGAGCAACCT
The DNA here is from genome assembly GCA_035873375.1 of Nitrospirota bacterium. Lineage (NCBI taxonomy): Bacteria > Pseudomonadati > Nitrospirota > Nitrospirota bacterium. Next base: position 26,906 of record JAYWMQ010000027.1, read on the forward strand.
CAAAAAGGCAATGCAGCATGGTGTGATTGACTCTTACAGTCTCAAGCATTCCGAGATAGTGGAAGGGGCGGACCTTGTGGTGCTCGCCACCCCGGTTGGATGCTTTAAGGCAGTAATTGAAGAGGCAGGGCCCTTTCTGAAAAAGGGGGCTATTGTTACAGACGTGGGTAGTGTCAAGGGGAGACTCGCAAGGGAGATGGAAGGACTGATGCCCGAGGGTGTCACATTTGTTGGCGGGCATCCTATTGCAGGCTCTGACCGTTCGGGTATTGATGCCGCAACTGAAGATCTCTTTGCCGGTGCGAAATGCATTATAACCCCTACGGAGCATACACCTGAAGAGGCGGTCAGGAAGGTTACGGAACTCTGGACGACGATTGGAGCCGAGGTTTGTTTTCTCTCCCCTGAAGAGCATGACCTGGTCTTTGCCCTTGTAAGCCATCTTCCCCATCTTATCGCCTATGCCCTTGTCAATACGGTAAGTGATGTTAATCCGGAGTACATTCATTATGCGGGGAAGGGGTTTAAGGATACCACACGGGTGGCCCTCAGTTCTCCCGAGCTCTGGAGGGATATCTGTTTTAAAAACAAGGAGAACCTTCTTGACCTTGTGCAAAGGTTTCAGGATAGCCTTGCCAGTATGGTTGATGCCCTGAAGAGGAACGACTCTGAAGAGCTGGAATCCCTGTTTGAGAAGGCGCAGAGACTGAGGGGCAAACTTTTATAGGTTTTAAATTATTAAATCTTTTGCTGTAATTTTTCTATATCTCAAAATAACTAATAGCTAATAACAAATAACTAAAATGGTTGACAGTATTAAACTTTTAAGGTCAGGCCCACTCAGGGGTGAGGTCATACCACCTCCTGACAAGTCCATCTCTCACAGGGCCCTCATTTTTGCATCCATTGCAAGGGGCAAAAGCATTATCCGTAATCTCCTGAGGGCTGATGACCCGATGAGAACCCTTAATGCCATGAAGACACTTGGTATGGAAATAAGGGATTCCGGGGAGACAATAGAGGTTTATGGAGAGGGCCTTCATGGTCTCAGGGAACCGGAAGACGTGATAGATTGCGGTAATTCCGGTACCACCATGAGGTTGCTTGCGGGTCTTTTGTCCGGACAGCCTTTCTTTTCTGTGCTGACGGGAGATGCTTCACTCAGGCAGAGGCCGATGAAGAGGATTATAGAGCCGTTGAGAATGATGGGTGCAGGTCTGTATGCAAGGGCAGGGGATACACTTGCACCGATTGCTGTAAAGGGCGGGGGGCTGAAGGGAATCCACTTTAAAAGCCCAGTTGCCTCGGCCCAGGTAAAATCTGCTGTCCTGCTCGCTGCCCTGTATGCTGAGGGTGAGACGGTTGTGGAGGAACCCCGGAAGTCGAGGGACCATACAGAGCGGATGCTGCCTGCTATCGGAGCAGATCTCAGGGTTGAGGGGCTCAGGATTACAGTATCAGGGGGGAATGAGCTTACACCTTTTGAGATTACCATACCGGGCGATTTTTCGTCGGCTGCCTTCTTTATGGTGGCAGCCGCAATTGTAAGGGACTCCGAGATTATAATAAGAAACGTCGGCATTAACCCGACCCGTAGAGGTCTGTTCGATGTCATGAAGCGAATGGGTGCGGATATCGAGATTACAGATGAAAGGATGGTCTCGGGAGAGACGGTCGGGGATATCCGCTGCAGATATACGGAGAAACTTGCTGCAACAGAGATTAGACCGGAGGAGGTTCCTGCAATGATTGACGAGTTCCCGGTATTCTGTGTGCTTGCCTGCAGGGCTGAGGGGACGACAACTATCAGGGGAGCGGGGGAACTCAGGGTGAAGGAGTCGGACAGAATTGCCGCTATGGCCTCTGAGCTGGGGAAGATGGGGGTTAATGTAACTGAATACCCGGACGGACTGGAGATCAGCGGTCCCGTGAATCTGAGAGGTACGACCCTGGAGGCTCATAATGACCATCGTGTGGCAATGGCACTCTCAGTGGCTGCACTTGTGGCAGAGGGCAGTACTACGGTGCAGGGTGTGTCTGCTGTTGATATATCTTTTCCGGGTTTTTATGACCGGATTATGGAGCTTACGGGGTGACAAAGCTGAGATGTCTGTTGTTCACCTTGCCCGATTTGGGTAGTAACAGGGATAGATGACCAAGAAACGGATTATAACAATAGATGGCCCGTCAGGGGCCGGTAAGAGTACTGTTGCCAGGCTGCTGGCAGACAGGCTTGGTTTTCAGTATCTAGATACAGGTGCCCTTTACAGGGCGGTTGCGCTCTATCTGAGACGGTACGGACTGAGCGAGGATGTTACTGATGAGACCTTGAAGCGGATTCTGAAGGGGCTGGATATAGGCTTCTCCGAAGGCAGGGTCTTTATAAATGGAGAGGATGTGTCAGAGGCTATCAGGACTCCTGAGATAGGGCATTACTCCTCGGTCTTTTCTGCGAGGAGACCTGTAAGAGAGTTCCTCTTTGCCATACAGAGGGCTTATCCTGAAAAATACGATACAGTTGTTGAAGGCAGGGACATGGGAACCGTTGTCTTCCCTGACGCCTGGATTAAGTTTTTTTTTGACGCCTCCCAGCAGGAGAGGGCAAAGAGAAGGTACCTTCAGTTAGTGCAAAAGGAGATAGCTGTTACAATGGAGGAGGCCCTGCAGGATGTGCAGCAAAGAGATGAGAGGGATTCCCGCCGGGAGCTGGCTCCTCTGAAACAGGCCCGGAACGCAATTTATATTGACACCACATCCATGGGGATTGAAGAGACCATTAAAAAGATGTTAGAGTTCCTTATGGGTAACAGGTGATGAATTTAAAATCTGTTATCCGCATATAACATGTTATGTACTGGATATTCAGAGCTGTCTTAAAGATAGTTTATAAATTGTTGTTTTGTTTTGAGGTCAGGGGGGCGGAAAATATTCCTGCTGAGGGGGGAGTTATAATCGCTGCAAATCATCTGAGCCATCTCGACCCGCCACTTATCGGAGTATGTATAAAGAGGAGGGCGGTCTTTATGGCAAAGGGCAGTCTCTTTCATGTGCCCGTAATCGGATGGTTTGTGAGACGTCTTTCCATCCCTGTTGATAGGGATACGGCCCGACCTTCTACAATAAAAGAGGCAGTGAGGCAACTGAAAGAGGGTAGGGTTCTCGTGATGTTTCCAGAGGGCACAAGGAGCAGGGATGGAGACGTTGGAGGAGGAAAGAGAGGGGTTGCCATGGTTGCAGCCCTGAGTCACGCAAAAGTTGTTCCGGCATTGATTGAGGGTACGGAAAGGGCCTTGCCTGCAGGGGGCGGATTTTTAAGACCAACAAGAGTGAGGGTGACCTTTGGACGCCCTATTGAATATAGTGGTGCAGAAACGAGCAAGGGTTTTCAGCAGCGTATAACCGATGAGATTATGGGCAAAATCAGGGAGCTTAAGCAGGAACCCGTAATGCGTAACTCAGATTTATAACCAGGGGCTTTATTATGGATATATATATTGCAAAGGGAGCCGGCTTTTGCTTTGGTGTGAAAAGGGCTGTGAATATAGCGTTCAGGACAGCTGAGAGGTCTGTAAAGAGGGTCGCCACGCTCGGACCCATAATCCACAATCCCCAGGTTGTGGAGAAACTGCGTCAGGCCGGTGTGAAGCCACTGGATAAGATTTCAGAGGATGTGGATATACTTATAGTGCGGACTCATGGTATTCCGGTCAGCCTTTATGAGAGTCTTCGTGATGCAAAGTTTGAGCTTATTGATGCAACGTGTCCGTTTGTAAAAAAGGCGCAGCAATATGCTAAACTTCTCAGGGAAGAAGGCTATCAGGTGCTTATTCTCGGTGATAAGGACCACCCCGAGGTAAAAGGAATTTTAAGCTATGCCGGTGAGAGTGCCATTGTTGTCAGAGACTCCGCTGAAATACCCTTACTTAATTCGCGTGTCGGCATTGTTGTTCAGACCACACAGCCCGTTGAGGCCTTAAAAAAACTGCTTGACAAGGTTATACAGACAGTAAAAGAGGTAAAAGTATATAATACCATATGTAACTCAACAGCCCTCAGGTTGAGGGAGACAGAGGATATGACCAGAAAGGTTGACCTTATGCTCGTTGTTGGCGGAAAGAACAGTGCAAATACAAAACAGCTTGTCACTTTATGTAATGATAGCAGGGTAAAGACATACCATGTTGAGACAGCCGGAGATTTGTGTCCGGAATGGTTTGATGGGGTGGGAAAAGTCGGCATAACCGCCGGAGCTTCTACCCCTGACTGGATAATAAATGATATAGTAAAAAAAATAGAGGCCATTGGAGATCTGACATCTGCTTCCAAGGGTCGGGAATCTTAGGTTATACAGGAGGTTATTTTGCTAATGGAGACGCATAACAGGGAGCTTGACGAACTTTACTCCGGAACAATTCCTGATATTGTTGAAGGGACCATATTAAAGGGAAAGGTTATTTCCATAAAATCAGACAATGTGGTTGTTGATATCGGATATAAATCCGAGGGTTTTATATCCATAGGGGAGTTTGCAGAAAAGGATAGGGGGGGACTCTGCGAAGGCTCTGAGATAGAGGTATATGTATCAAGGATTGATTCCGACGGCCTCGTAATACTGTCACCAGAGAAGGCGAGGAAGATAAGGACATTGCAGCGGTTGGAGGAGGCGCAGAAAGACGGTACCCCTGTTGAGGGGATAGTTGTAGAGAGAATCAAGGGTGGATATAATGTGGATATTTCAGGGATAAGGGCCTTTATGCCCGGTTCCCAGGCAGACCTGAAGCCTCTAAAGGATCCTGACAGCCTTATCGGACAGGAAATTGAGCTCAGGGTCCTGAAATTTAACAGCAAGTTGACAAACGTGATTGTTTCAAGGAGGGTTATATTAGAGGAGGAGAGGGCGAAGCTGAGGGAGAAGACCCTTGCCAATCTCAGGCCTGAATGCGTCCTGTCCGGAGTAGTGAAAAATATTACTGATTATGGCGTCTTTGTCGACCTTGGAGGCATTGACGGTCTTCTTCACATATCCGACATATCCTGGGGCAGGATAAGACATCCATCCGATGTCTTTAGTGTTGGGCAGGAGGTTGAGGTGATGGTGCTCAACTTTGCCCCTGAGACGGAAAAGGTTACACTGGGATATAAACAGAAAAGATCCGACCCCTGGCTTAATATCGAAGAGAAGTACCCTGTCGGCAGGGTGGTCAGTGGCAAGGTGGTTAGTCTTACTGATTATGGTGCATTTGTTGAGATTGAAGACGGGGTGGAGGGACTGGTGCATGTTTCTGAACTCGACTGGTCTCCCAGACCCAAGCATCCTTCGAATTACATGGAGATCGGAGATTTTGTAGATGCCCAGATACTGAAGGTTGATCCAAAGGAGAGGAGGGTCTCTCTGGGGATCAAGCAGTTAAAGCCAAAGCCCTGGATACTCGTTGCCGAGAGATATGAGATCGGTCAGCGTATAAGTGGCAGGGTAAGAAGTCTGACGGAATTTGGAGCCTTTATCGGCTTGCCGGAGGGAGTGGATGCCCTGCTCCATATATCTGATATGTCATGGACGAAGCATGTCAGGCATCCATCTGAAGTTCTGCGTAAAGGACAGATGATTGAGGCGGTTATCCTGAGCCTGGAGCCGGAAAAAGAGAGGATGGCCCTTGGTCTCAAACAGCTTGTCCCGGACCCCTGGGAAGAGAAGATACCCGCAGACTTTCATCTCGGAGAGGAAGTTAAATGCAAGGTGCTGAGACATACGGAGTTTGGCATCTTTGTTGAGCTTGAAGGCGAGGTGGAGGGACTTGTCTATTCCTCGGAGATTGATACCGGTGCAAAAAAGCCCGACGAGGTTTATAAGGAAGGGGACGAGATAGTTGTCAGGATTATCAAGGTGGATGTGGAAGGTCGAAAGATCGGACTCAGTCTGAAGACACTAAAGCATGAAACGGATGAGTAGCGCAGGTGTCAGCAGGGAATTAATCCCTGATTCTGACATTTTTTGAGGAGATAAATGAAAAAACTCTGTGTGGTATTAGCGATACTGCTGTTGGCTACCATCCTTCTGAGCCTGATTGTGACACTCGTTGGCAAGAATATGCCGATAGGGGAGAAGGTAGCCCTTATAAGGATAGAAGGCCCGATCGTATCTTCAAGGAATGCCATTGAGCAACTCCGGGAATACAGGAAGGACTCGAGTGTAAAGGCCATAGTTCTAAGAGTAGACAGCCCGGGAGGCGCCGTCGGACCATCTCAGGAGATTTATGAAGAGGTGGGCAAGGTGATGAAGATAAAACCCGTTGTTGTCTCAATGGGGTCTGTGGCGGCATCCGGCGGGTACTATATATCTGCTCCGGCAACTAAAATATATGCCAATCCCGGGACCATTACAGGGTCAATCGGGGTAATTATGGAGATCCCGAACTTTAAGGGTCTTATGGATAAGGTGGGAATCAGGACAGAGGTGATAAAGAGTGGTAAACACAAGGACCTTGCGTCGGTATTCAGGGGGATAGGCAAGGAGGAAAGGGCCATCCTTCAGGGTGTGCTTGATGATGTCCATGACCAGTTTATCAGGGCTGTTTCTGAGGGTAGGGGAATTCCTTACGAGCGTGTCAGGGAGATTGCTGATGGCCGCGTCTTTTCAGGAAGGCAGGCAAAGGCGGTGGGGTTGGTTGATTCCCTTGGTAATATCCAGGATGCCATTCTGGAGGCTGGCAGCCTTGGGGGGATTAAGGGCGAGCCCAATGTAGTGTCAAAAAAAGAGAAGTCATCAATATTTGATATGCTAACCAGCCGTATTCCAAAGGAGCTTAAAGAGGCCTTTGGTACCGTAAGTCTGAAGTATACCATGTATTATTAATATTAAAACCGAAAAATGTATTCTGAATAATCAAGGGAGGGGTTATGACCAGGTCTGAGCTTATTGAGAAAGTCTCTGAGAGACTGGAGGGTTTTACGCTTAAGCAGGCTGAGATAATAGTCGAGACCTTTTTTGAGACCCTCAGGGAGGCCCTTGGCAAGGGTGAGAAGGTGGAGTTGAGGGGGTTTGGTAATTTCAGGATCAAGACCCGGAATCCGCGAAAGGCAAGAAACCCAAAGACGGGGCAGTCTGTTGAGGTTCCGGGGAAAAAGGTTGTATACTTCAGGACCGGCAAGGAGTTAAGAGACCTCCTGAATTCCGGAAAGGGTTAACTCCTCTTCTCAAACCGTTCCATCAGATAAAACATACCCGCTGCAAGAACATACAGGAGTACCATCACAAACCAGTGATTTATCTTCAATAATTGCGGCAAAGTCACACTTCCCATTGCTGAAGAGATGTAAAACCCTTCGATATAGGGATACAGGACGGCAAATATCAGTGAACCGGCGCCAATGCCTGTCATGGCAACCAGCGCATCCAGTCTTCCTGATGCAAACCCGGCTATGGCTGTTCCTGGACAGTATCCGCTTAAGACAAAGCCTGCCCCGAATAATATACCCCCTGTAATCTGGGGCCAGAAAAAAGCCGGGACAATCCATACCCTGCTTATGTCCAGGAGTTTCAGATCCGACAGCAGATACAGCCCGGAAGCAGCAACAAGTATTGCAGTAAACATGACCTTCGGGACGGTGAAGTCTGTAAAGTAAAAGACACCGGTCAGTTTGTGAGGATTGCCAAGGCCTCCCCTCTCGAGAAAGAGACCAAAGAAAATCCCCAGGATTACAGCCAGTAGAAGGCTTGTGTTTTCACCGAACATTGCATATCCATATAAAGGGGCTGTCATTACCATAACCTCCTGAAAAGGGCTGCGAAGACAAAGCCGCCTGCAAACATTGCAATGACAAATATCCACCCTCCTGCTGCAAGTTGTGCCCCGCCTGAAAGGGCTACTCCACTGGTGCATCCCCTCGAGAGCCTGCTTGCAAAACCTATCAGTATGCCACCTGTTACTGCGGTTATCAGTCTCTTTTTGGTGCTCATTTTTGCGGCCTTATCAAGTCTGACCCTGAAGTTTCCACTCAGCAGTGCCCCTGTCAGGGCTCCGATAAAGAGCCCTGTGACCTCAAAAAGGACCCAGTCTTTCAATGGAGATTCAACATTGAGGTATCTTGAGAAATACTTGAGACTGCCTGCATAATCTGGACTGATTTCCTTCAGGCCAACAGCCGTAACCAATGAATAGGCACTTGAGGCTCCGAGTCCCCAGCCGATAATGTAGAAGGTTGCCAGTAGGGTCAAGCCAAGACCAACTCCAGCGATATACGGTGACCAGAAATTATTTTTTTCCATAATCCCCCCGCACTTCCGGTTTTTGCGTTTCAGGATTTATCAAAACCCCCATATTGAGTGAAGTTAAGAAGATTATATCATAAAAAATGGAAGATGGAACTAAAAGACGCGTTAAAAATCGGAATAACCCATATTTTTGACAGATATATGGTAAAATATGTAGAGCTTATTGAGGGGGCTATGGTTAGGGAAACGCATCTTTCTGATGATTCAAAGCTTTGTCATGGAACGGCTTGCATTATTGAGGAAGAAGTGCCGTTTCCCAGAGCCTGACAGTATGAGAAAATGATCCAGAATCTCCGTAGACATCATAGATATCCAATATTGGCAACGGCCGTTGTTGAGGTAAGAAACGACAAAAATCCACAGCCCATTGAAACCATGGTTGCAAGCATTTCACAGTCGGGTATGGGAGTTTATTCCAATGCTCCTTTAGAAAAGGGTACCCCTGTCACGATTGAGATTACATTTATATCAGTAAAAGGAATTAAAGAGAACGATACCGTAGAGGGCAGGGTTGTATGGTTATCTAAACTGGGGAAGATTTACTTTGTAGGCATTGCATTTGATGAGGAACTGAACCCCGTCAAACAGGCCCGTTTATATGAACACTTTTTTAAGGTAATAAGCTGGGACTGACAGCTCCGCAGAAGCCCTGCCTCAACTCCTTTTGTTTTCCAGTAATGTTTGTACCGTCGGAAATTGTTCAATGTCAGTGTGGGGAAGGAACATTGCTGACATGAATTCGTCCATAAAGCCCCCCTTTGCAGATAGTTCTATGTAGGTCATCCTTGAGGCCACGTCTTCAGCCTCCCTGCGCATATCCTTTGAGAGAAGGCACAGATAGGCCCCTGCAACCGAGGTGTTTCCCATAAAGTAGAACCGCTCCTTCGGGAGGTCGGGCAACATACCTATCAATATTGCCCTTTCAACATTGAGATAGTTGCCAAAGCCACCGGCTATATAGACTCTTTCGATCATGTCAAGGGTGAAGCCGACCTCTTTGAGCAGAAGAGAGACGCCTGCATAGATGGCAGCCTTTGCCCTCATGATGTTTTCTATATCTACCTCTGTAAGTACAATGTCACCTTTGGCATTATGGTGTATCACAAATTCTATGCCGTCCTCGCCCTCCCTAATCCTTGAAGACGCAGTCTCCCTGACAAATTTGCCCCGCTGATCAAGTATTCCTGTCAGAAACATTTCGGAGACGGCGTCTATCATTCCGGAGCCGCATATACCGATTGGTTTTGAGTCACCTATCACCTTTATTTCTGTCTCGAATGTGTCAGGGTCAATCCTTATTGACTCGATAGCTCCGTCAGTGCCCCGCATACCATGTTTTATTCCGCTGCCTTCAAAGCATGGCCCGGCCGAGCAGGCAACCGTCATCATCCATTCGTTATTGCCTACCACTATCTCGCCGTTTGTGCCGATATCCATAAAGAGTGATATCTCGGGGTTCCTGTGCATCCTTGTGGCAATCACGCCTGAAACAATGTCACCACCTACATAACTTGCCACACATGGCACAGTATATACGGGAGTGTTCCTGCCTGTCCTGATGCCTGCCTCGGAAGCCTTCCAAACAGGAAAATAATTTACTGCAGGTATGTAAGGCGCTTCCCTTATGTAGGCAGGATTGAATCCCCAGAAGAGGTGGGTCATGGTTGTGTTGCCGGAGATGACAACAGATTCAATATGTCGTGGTTCTATTTCATGCCTTGCTGTAAGTGGGGAGATAAGGTCATTGATGTCCGCAACAACGGCCTTCCTGAGATCATTAAGCCCACCCCCTTCAGTGGCGTGGACTATCCTTGTAATGACATCGTCTCCATAGCGCATCTGGGAGTTGTATGTTGATGCCACATCCACGACGCCTCCATCCGCCATGTCGATGAGGTAGAGGACAACAGTGGTTGTTCCGATATCAACTGAAATTCCATAGCGTGTGTCCTTGACTTCTTCTGGTTCAAGGAACAACGCCTCTGTTGAGTCATCCTGATAGCAGAGGGTTACATTCCAGTTGAATTTCCTCAGGTCATCAGCCATCCGTGAGACGAAATCCTTTGAATAGCGAAGCTCGATACCCCTGGTATTCAGTTCACGCCTTAGTCTCTCAAGGTCACTTATATTGTCATCAATTGTTGGTGGAGGCACTCTGAGAGGTATCCTTGTTATGAGGGGTGATATTGTGGCCTTATAGGTTTTTAAAAGTTCAATAAGGTCTTTTGACCTGGAGATGGCGATCTTGTCACCTACTGTCAGCCTTGATTCAATCGGTATATCTACAAGGAGGTCTCCCTCTGCAAAGGTCTGGCAGGCAAGCACTATGTCACTGTCCCTTTCTTCCTGTGAGAGTTTTCCATAGGACCTGCATTTGTAGTCTCCATCGACAATCCTGACCCTGCACTTGCCGCATGTGCCTTTGCCCCCGCAGGACGCAGTTATATATATTTCCTGTCGTTTAAAAGCATCATAAAGTGACTCGTTTTCGAGTACAATGATTTCCTTGTCGTCAGTAAAGGTGACCTTCATTATTAACCCCCTGAGAGAAAAAGTCTCTTATTTTATTTTGAAGAGGTGATAAAAATCAATTTTACCATTAATTTTCCATGTCTTGTCTTTTCGTTTTCAGGCAGTTTATCCTAAACAGAAGGCGTTTGATGAATATTGAGAGACTTATAGGGCAGATAAAGTTAAACGGTTGATTAAGTTGATAGTAGTCTTACGAAGCCGGTCAAAATTAAAAAATCGGGATATGGAGAGAAAAGTGAAATGAGGATAATCAGGGATGAAGAGGATCTCGAAGGTTTTCTGGTGCTTCTGAAAGAGCGTGCCGGAGGCGTAAGTGAGGAGATTGTAAATGCGGTTTCGGGGATTGTATCTGATGTCAGGGTGCGGGGAGACCGGGCTGTAAGGGAATATACCGGGAGATTCGACGGACTTGAAACAGAAAACCTCAGGATAGGCAACAGGGAGATAAAGGCGATCGCCGAGAAGGCAGACCCTGAGGGGGTTGAGGCTTTGAAAATGGCTGCCGGGAGGATCAGGGGCTTTCATCTCAGGCAGAAGGAGGAGTCCTGGTCGTATAGAGAGGGTGGGGCCATGCTGGGGCAGATTATCCGCCCCATTCAGCGTGTTGGTGTATACGTTCCCGGTGGCAAGGCATCCTATCCCTCAACAGTCCTGATGAATGTGATTCCGGCCCAGGTGGCCGGGGTAAGGGATCTGGCCCTCTGTGTCCCCACCCCACGTGGAGAGGTCAACCCTTATGTGATGGCTGCTGTAAGCCTTTTAGGGGTCAGGGAGGTCTACAGGGTTGGGGGTGCCCAGGCTATAGCTGCCATGGCCTGCGGGACGGAGACAATAAGGAAGGTGGATAAGATAGTGGGTCCCGGAAATGTCTATGTTGCCACTGCCAAGCGGATGGTCTTCGGTGAGGTGGATATTGATATGATTGCCGGACCAAGCGAGGTCCTTATTATTGCGGACAGGACAGCCCCTCCCGAGTTTGTGGCCTCAGACCTTCTGAGTCAGGCAGAACATGATGAGCTTGCCTCCTCAGTGCTTGTCACCTCCTCTGAAAGACTGGCTCTCAGGGTGAGTGAAGAGGTGAGGATACAGATTAAAACCCTTGGACGAAGAGAGATTGCCGAGGCCTCTCTGAAGAATTTTGGTGCAATAATTGTAACAGGTACGCTCAAAAGGGCAGTCCGGGTGGCCAATCTCATTGCCCCTGAGCATCTTGAGATTATGACGGAAAAACCCGAAAAACTCCTGCCTCAGGTTCAGAATGCAGGGGCGATATTCCTTGGGAAATGGACCCCTGAGGCCCTCGGTGATTATGCGGCAGGTCCAAACCATACCCTCCCGACAGGTGGAACAGCCAGGTTTTTCTCCCCCCTCGGGGTGTATGATTTCGTAAAGAGATCTAGCCTTTTGAGTTTCAGCAGACAGTCGTTTGAGAGGCTCTCTTCAGTGGTGGAGGCCCTGTCGGATCTGGAGGGCCTTGAGGCACACGGCAAGGCTGTAAAGATTAGAAAAGGGAAAAAGTGAAGAATCAAACCGGTAAAGAGGGAGAGGCTTTTGCCGTTAAATACCTCATAAAGAAGGGCTACAGGATCATGGCGTCCAATTACCAGACCCCTATCGGAGAGATAGATATAGTGGCCAGGGACGGAGATACCATTGTCTTTGTTGAAGTAAAGACCCGGCAGAGTCTCTTGTACGGATATCCCTCCGAGGCTGTTACATGGCGCAAGCGGGAGCGACTGAAGAGACTCGCACTATATTATCTGAAGGTTCACAAGATGCTTGGGGCAAGTGGCAGGTTCGATGTTATAGGGTTATACCTGAGGGACGGCACCTATCAGATTCAACATATTATTGATGCCTTTGAGGTATAAGCGGTTTTTTTTGGAGGGCAGGATGATCGGCAGTATCAAGAGAAAAAACTTGACGAATGAAAGCCGTCTTTCGTATAATTTGCCAAATATATATAATATAGAACTTGAAGATAGAAGTTTTTAACAGCATGGATGAGAGAAGGGCATCGCAAAAAACTATGCTGGTAGAGAAGCATTATAATAGCAAGAAAAAGAGAACCTTTGACTATAACAGGTATTGCCTGTAAGCTAATAATCAGGAGTTTATGAACTATAAGCATGCTATAAGTCTTTTTACCACTATTATAGTCGTCATTTTTCTTGTTCCGCTAATTTCCTCAGCAGAGAAATTTACTGATTGTAAGAAATGCCATAAGGACAAAGTTGCAAAGAAGATTATGCATCCTGCTGTTGAGATGGGATGTGTAACATGCCATGCCCAGGCTCACCAGAAAGGGGCAGAGTTTCCGAACTATCTGTTTGCTGAGGGGGCTGATGTCTGCTGGGCCTGTCACGATAAAGCCATATTTACAGAGAAGGTAGTCCATCCTCCAGTGGCAGCAGGTATGTGTACAACATGTCATGACCCACACAGCAGTGACAACAGGAAGCTCCTTGTCTTGAAACCTCCGGATCTCTGTTTTATGTGTCACGATAAAGCCATGTTTGCAAAAAAGGCAGTCCATCCTCCGGTGGCAGCAGGTATGTGTACAACATGTCATAACCCGCACAGCAGTAAGAACAGGAAGCTTCTTGTTTTGAAACCTCCGGATCTCTGTTTTATGTGTCACGATAAGGCCATGTTTACAAAAAAGGTAGTCCATCCTCCTGTTGCAGGAGGGGAGTGTCTAATATGTCATAATCCTCACTCCACTGATAATCCCAAGATACTGAGAGCTCCTGTGCCTGATCTCTGTTTCTACTGTCATGACAAGACAAAATTCGAAAACAAATCGACTCATCCTCCGGTGGCGGCAGGAATGTGTACGACATGCCATAATCCACACAGCAGTGACAACCGGAGGCTACTCGTCTTAAAGCCGCCGGACCTCTGCTTCATGTGTCATGTTAAGGACGATTTTATATCGGAAGCGAAGAAGAAGCATCATGCACCCGTGCTGAAGGGGTTGTGTCTGAAGTGTCATAATCCTCATTCCTCTCCCTCGGAAAAATTGTTGCGGGCTGATGTTCCGGACCTCTGCTTCAAGTGTCATATCAGGGCTGAGTTCAAGGGTAAATATAACCATTATCCTGTTGAGGCAGGTATGTGCCTCTTCTGTCACCAGCCGCATCAGGGGGATGTAAAAAAGCTTCTTGTTGCCAAGCTGCCGGAGCTCTGTTTTAATTGCCACGACAGTTCGGATTTCACCAGGAAGAACCAGCATCCTCCGGTGTCGGCAGGTATGTGCACACTATGTCATGATATTCATGGTTCTTCAAACGTTGCACTGCTGGACCTTCCGATAACTGATCTCTGCCTTCAGTGTCATCCGAGAATCGGTAAGGCCCCCCACGCTGCTGGTACATTTACACAGGCAGGGCATCCAATCAGGGGCAGAAAAGACCCGAAGGCCAAGTATGGAGAGCTTACGTGTGCAAGCTGTCATAACCAGCACAGCTCTGATTATATACACCTCTTCAGGTACCCCGCCAAGAGTACTTTTGAGCTCTGTCCCAATTGTCATGGACTTAAAAAGGGCTTTAAAAAGCAGTAAGGGAGAACCGGTTGCTGTTCACGCCTCTTTTGTATTGGCACTGTTCTTGCTTATGTAGTAATTACTTTAAAACATTAATGATATAAAGAGCATAATTCAACGAAATACTGATTATGAAAAAACAGGTAATTATTGTAACCATCCTTGTCTTTATTTGTATGCTGCTTGTGTTCTGGTTTCCAAAAGGCAGTGATGCTGTGGTGAAAGGGGATTGTGAGGTCTGCCATAGTCTTTATCCCGGAATGATGGAAGCAGCGGCTCCCGGTAAGCCTTTAAGGTATGTCCTTCAGAACTCAATGTGTGTAAATTGTCACTCAAATGCTGACAGAAATACCATAAAGATGCTGGGTGGTGCCAGGGTGCCCGTGGTATACAGCAGGGTAGAGCCGGAGAGGCCTTTGTCTGGCGGTAATTTCTATTATGTTAAGGTTTTTGGTGACAGGAGAGGCCATAATGTGGATGGTATTGCCTCTGTAGATACAAAAAACATGTTTATGCCCCCGGGATATGACCGTTTTTCCGATCCCTCCACTCTTGGGTTCAACGACAAGAAACCCCTGGCATGTGCGGGCTCCAATGGCTGTCATGGAAACAGGAATATTGAAAACCCGTTTGCCTCTATTCTGGGGACACATCATTCAGAGGATTTTCCTGTTGACGGAAGCACCACAGCCAGGAGTTACCGCTTTCTGAAGAGAACGGCTGATGTAAAGGGGGTTGCCGGGCTGGAGGATAAGGATTGGGGCTACACTGCTTCTTCAAAGGAACATAATGAATATACCCCTTCAATCAACCGTCTCTGTGCCGACTGCCATAGCGGCCTTTACCGCAGGGATGAGATAGGCAAGGCAAGTCCCTGGTTCAGGCACCCCACAGGGATTGTCCTGCCGAATAGGGGGGAATACATGAAGTATAACCCTGATGTTCCACCTCCGGCAGACAGTTCCGGCATAAGGATTTACAGCCTCGATGCACCAGTGGCAAGACCGGAAGTTCCTGCTGTTTCCAGTGAGGTGGTGAGGCCCGGTACTGACGTTGTCATGTGCCTTTCATGCCATGTGGCACACGGGAGCCCTAACGAGTTTATGCTGAGGTGGGATTATGATTCCATCGTCTCAGGGGAGGAAGGCAGTACCGGTTGCTTTATATGTCATACGGGAAAGGGTGAATAATGGGCAGGGGATTGAGGGCAAAGGGCTGGCGGCGAGGTGTTGAGTGGAAGGATTTCCATGCCCTGTGTTCTGTGCTTTTTGCCCTGTGCTTTATGTTTATCGTCCTCTCTTTTCCCTCAAACATTGATGCCAGGGTAAAGGGGAAGTGCAAGAATTGCCACAGCATGCATGCCGGTAAACCCAATCCTGTCCTGACAAAGGGCGGGTGCCTCGGCTGTCATGCCCAGGATCCTTCCGGTACCAGGAATATTATAGTTAAGGGGAAGACAAGGATCCCGCAGGTAATCCATAACATGGATAACGGAGACCTTGCCGGTGGAAACTTCTATTATGTATCGGATGACTATAACCCTGATTATTCAAAAGGACACAATGTGTTGGGAATTTCACTTCAGGAACATCCCCCCATGGATCTGCCCCCGGGCTTTATAGGAAATATTGTAATTCCCGGGGGGACGGGGCCTGCATACTGGCCACAGCAGCAGCAGCTTACCTGTGCAGGCACGTGGGGTTGTCATGGAAACAGGACTATTGAGAAACCGTTCAAGGCCGTTTATGGAGCACATCATACCGACGACAGTGTGATTGACGGTTCAACCGTGGGCAGAAGTTACCGCTTTCTTTACGGGATAAAAGGCAAGGAACACAAGGAGTGGGAATATCAGGCAACCACCGATGACCATAACGGTTACAAGGGTGATACCAGTCACAGCACAATGGACACCATAAGTTACCTCTGTGGTGAATGCCATTCCAAATTTCATCCAAACCCAAATCTTGGAGGTGAGACAGAGGTTGGTGAGAATGTCTGGCTTAGGCACCCCACCGACATTTCCTTCAGTAATGTGCATGGTGGGTATGCAGGGTCGGAGTTTCAGGACTATACCAGGTATAGCCTCCAGGCGCCTGTTGCCTATAAAAACCCTACAGGCAGAGAAAATATCGTGGATATGGATAGCATAGCCATGTGCCCCTCATGTCACAGGGCACACGCAAGTCCTTATCAGGATATGTTGAGGTGGGATTACAGCAATAATATGTTTAGCCGAGGTGACGGCTGCCTTACGTGTCATACGCAGAAGGGGCAATAGTCCGTTGTTATTTGATATTGGCGGAGAGCAGAGCTGGAGTAATTGTGTAAAATGTTACATGAATTGTGTAGAAAACTACAGAATAGCGGGATTGTCCTGTTAAATTTATAATGCCGGGCTGAAAAATATACTTGACAAAAAAACCTTGTATGTGTTACATTTTCCTTGCAAAAGCATCAAAAAGTAACTTAGTACGTATACCCCCTATGTATGTAGACAAAGTCTCTTGGCATAATTATTGCATAATTTCATAACAAGCTAATAATGCACGGGTTGATGCTCGTGCCATTCTTAAAATACAGAGGGTCGTTCAGGAGCAAAGCCGGTATGTTTCTAAATTCCGATCGGTTTTGTGTATGCTGAGCAGACCCCAAAAACAAGGGAGGAAAGTGATGAGAAAAACATTATTGATGACAGTGCTCTTGGTATTTCTGTCTGCAATTTTTATTTATTCTTATGCTGACGCCAAAGTATCCGGTGTTTGTTCAAGCTGTCACACCATGCACAACAGCCAGGATGGTTCACCGATGACGTTTGACAGTTCGGCTACTCCTAACGGGAAATTGCTCCGGGGCAGCTGTGTGGGCTGTCATGCACAGAATACTGCCAGCAATATCGTCAACTCCATACCCCAGGTTTACCATTCAGACCCAACAGACCTTGCAGCTGGGAATTTTTCGTATGTTGTAACCTCGGACTCCAGCGGACATAATGTCCAGGGCATAGTGACCTCGGCAGATGCCACACTCGTCAATACACCGCCTGGATATAACAGCGGCTATGACCCGTCATTAACAGGGTTTGATACCACGAGCCGCCTGGTATGCGCAGGGTCTAACGGCTGTCACGGTAACAGGGATTCCTCTGATGAGTGGACTGCAGTCAGTGGGGGACATCACGGTGATGACTCTATCCTCAAGTACGGCGCCGGTTTTACACTGACCGGGCAGGGGGCTGATGTGCCCACCAGTTACAGGTTCCTATACAAGATAAAGGGTGCAGAGGACAGCGACTGGCAGGATACAGCGACTGCTACAGACCACAACGAGTATCTGGCGGAAGCCTATGCCACGAGGGGCACGACGGATTCATGGGCAAATATGAAGGGCACAATAAGTGAGCTCTGCTCTGAATGTCATTCCACGTTCCACCTGGGAGGAACCAGCGGTATCGGTTCTGCCTCACCGTGGCTGAGACACCCGACAGATGTTGTAATCCCGAATTCAGGAGAGTTTGCTTCCATATCAACAACGTATAGTGATGAAACCCCGGTAGGAAGGCCTGCGGCATCATTGACAACCGGGTTGACTGCTGCAATAGGGACTGTTGCTGCCGGGACCGACAGGGTTATCTGTCTCTCGTGTCACAGGGCACATGGTTCGCAATATCCCGATAGTCTGAGATACAGTTATCAGACAACCCTGAATACCGGTGCAGGTTGTTTGAGGTGTCATACACAGAAAGATGCATACTAAATATAATTGAAGAAAAGTTTTCAGGCTAACGGCTGAATTTACAAAAACATGGGTATCTGACGATACCCATGTTTTTTATGGATACTCTTATATTGAAAGAGATGGCGGGGGGGGAGGTTCTAAAAACTTTATTATGTTAATGCCTGATCCGGATTTAGGCATCGGGGGGTAGGAAGAGAAGGATGAAGAGAGTTGTTATGGCAGCCTTTGCAGTCCTTTTGTCTCTGTTTTTTGTTTATACTTTGTCCATGACCAGCAAGGCCGGTGCTGCAGTAACCGGTCAGTGTGTAAACTGTCATACTATGCACAACAGTCAGGATGGCGGACCTGTGGTTAGAGACGGCCCCGGTGTTGGATGGAATGATTCAGGAGTTTTAACAGGAGGCACACCCTCATCTACGCCCAGGAATAAACTTCTTGTTGCAGGTTGCGTGGGATGCCATTCTTCAAGCAGTAGTCAGACCATTATAAGTAAAGGCAGCAGCAATATACCTATTGTCTTTAACACTACGGTGCCTGTTAACCCACTGGCCGGTGGCAACTTTTACTGGCTTGCCCAGGGGGATGACACCAAGGGCCATAATGTTTATGGCATAGCAGGTACAGACAGCAACCTGAGTACAGCGCCCGGTAGAAATCCGGCTGCTTGCTCAGATAGTTGTCACGATACCCTGGCAGCCGCGCCTGACGTCAATAACTATTACCGGGGCGGATGTCAGGGCTGTCATGTCTTTACGTCACACCATGATGACGTCAACTATCCATGGTACCGGTTCTTGAAAGGTCATGGTATAAGTCCGGGCTTTGCCCTTACCCCTGACCGTAAAGAGCTTAATGACTATGTCAAAGGTGTTGAAGATGATGACTGGGAACAGGAGACCGTTATCGACCACAATTATTATAAGGGGACAAACGTAATAACCTATACTAATGACGGGACATCTCTTACGAATTATCAGACTATTACTGCATTCTGTTCCGGCTGCCACAGTGTGTTCCATGGCCCGGAGAGGAGTAGTGACGGTATGGGGAGTGCAAGCCCGTGGATAAGACATCCAACCGATATATCCTTGCCTTCAACGGGGGAGTTCGCGGTATATGATCCTGTTACCAACTATAGTGCTGAGGCCCCTGTAGCCTGGATTGACCCCTCAAGTCCTGTAAGGTCAGGGGCTACAGTGATGTGCCTTTCGTGCCATAGACCTCATGGCTCGGACCAGTCTGATATGTTGAGGTGGGATTACAGTAATATGTCTACCTGTTGCGGTGGTCAGGATACCGGCTGCGTTACATGCCATACTGCAAAGAATGACTGAACAGGTTTTGACCCGGAGTATAACTTATGAGAAAATGGTTTGACAATATCTTGATAAATGCCATATCTTATTCTATGATTAAGGATTGATTCAGGAGGTTTATGTTCCGTATCCTTGTTGTAATTATTTCCTTTGTAATACCCTTTCTTCTCGTCCAGCGCAAGATAGAGGCCCAGTTACAGGATGTTCCTGTAGTCCATGCATACAGCATTGTGGAAGGAGAAGAAGACAGGTTGTTTTTCCCTTCCTTTGTGTGGGCGGAGCCAGTCAGTAACGAGGTTTACGTTATTGACGGAAAAAGCAGGATTATCATATATACGTCAGATTTTTTCCCCCTATTTACCCTTGATAGCAGAAAGGGCATTGAGTCACCACAGGGGTTGACTCTGGATGCTGAAGGTAATATGTACGTTGCTCAGTCTGCCACAAAGGACAACCCCAGGCACAGGATTTCCGTTTTCAATGCATGTCTTAAGTGGGTGCGTGATATTTATCTGGAGGGTTTTGAGGGATCCGAGTCGTTTAACCCATATCGTCTGGCCATGGATAAAGCGGGTAATATCTATGTAGCAGGGTCCTATTTCCCCGGAGTTTTGGTGCTGACTAATCAAGGCCGTTTCCTGGAGGTAATATCACCTGAAGAAGAAGGTAGAAAGGTGAAATTAAATGATGTGACCCTGGATAAAGCAGGCAGGATATATCTTGTCAGCGAGGAGATGGGTCATATATATGTCTATGATGAAAACAGGAAGTTTCTTTTCAAGTTTGGCCGCAAAGGTGGGAGCACAGGCAAGTTGAGCCGTCCGATGGCTGTCGGTGTAGATAATCGAAACGGAAGGATGTATGTGGTAGATTATATGCGTCATACTGTTTCTGTGTATGATAAGGACGGTAAATATCTGTTTGAATTTGGAGGCCTGGGCCTGTCCGCGGGATGGTTTCAGTTCCCCAGGGATATATCAGTCGATTCAACAGGCAGAATACTTATTGCCGATACCTTTAATAACAGGGTGGAAGTGTATCAGCCTAAAGAATAGCAGCGGGTATGAGGTGGAGGAAAGGTCTTTTCAGGTCTGAAAAAATTAAGGGATGGATATAGATAAGCAGGAATTATCCACAGATTGTGTTGATAGCGAATACAACAAAAAGATTCTGTCAGAACACGGGGAGTTTATGTCGAACAATGTACAGCTTTATAAAGACACTGCAGTTTTAGTAATGATCTCCGTACTCTTAGTCCTTTGCTCGGTTCTCCTTTTAACGGGATGCACTACAATTAAAGGACAGCAAGAGGTTTCAAGGCATTCTCAGGGACAGATTGACCTCTTTCTGAAGGGGACTGATGATGCTTCCGTGGATATTTCATTTGATCTGGCTGCTGTTGATATTATGGCAGAGGACGGTACCTATAGAGAGTTAATGAGTGCCCCTCTGAATATAAATTCCCTTGCCATGAGGGGCCGTCAGATACTCCTGGCCGAAAAAACTCTACCGGAGGGCAGATATAAAAAACTCCGGTTTGTTGTAAGCCGGGCATTGATCAGGAGAAAAGGCGTGATTGCACGTTTAGCCTTGCCTCCCGAGGGAATAGAGATACCTGTAAGTATTACGATATATAAAGACCAGAACACATCATTGTTCCTGACCTGGGATGCAGATGCATCTGTTGTTGATAAATACCTGTTTAAACCTGACTTTTCTGTTAAGGGTCAGGTCCCGGAACTGAGCAGCCTCCTTGTTTATGTTACCAATGAGGATTCGGATAATGTCTCCGTTATTAACAGACAATTAGGTGAGGTAGTGGCAACTGTAAGGGTGGGAAGAAAACCCAGGGGTATTGCTGCAGGCCTGAGAAGGGAGAGGTTGAGGGTTTATGTGGCCAATTCAGGTTCTAACAGCATTTCAGTGATTGACCCCACCACGAATAAGGTGGAACAGGAGATACCGATCCGGTTTGGCAGTGAGCCGGAGGGGATAGCCGTGGCAAGGGGACCTTCTGGAGAAGAACTCATATTTGTGGCCGATTATGGCTCTGACACTGTATCCGTTGTTGATGCCACAACCTATCAGGAGATAGACAAGGTAGATGTTGGGAATGGTCCGATAGCAGTGGCAGTAGACCCCCCGGCGGAGACCGTCACGGCGTCGCGGTTCCTCAGCCTTGAGGATGTTAACATCTTGAGGAATTACCGTGAAAGATATTTTAATGTGTATGTAGTTAATAAGGATTCCAGGGATGTCTCGGTGCTGAGGATGGACCTGCAGAGAAACAGGTTTGAAGAAGTTGTCAGGTTAAGTGTAGAATGGAACCCGGTGGCGCTTGCAGTAGACTATCAGAGAGGGAAGGTCTATGTAGCTAATTATGGTTCTGACAGGCTCTCGGTCATAGATATCATAGAGGTTATTAAAGGAAATGAGGCAGGCGCTGTCAGCGATATCAGTTCTGTGGGTACCTCTGTCACAGGAGTTGTTGTTGACCCGACCTTTGACAGGATTTATCTGTTGAGGGAGGTTCCCGGCGAGATAATGATTATCAGACCTTTTCTGGAGAATTACTATACTGCGGATACGGTAATGCCCCTGGTAACAGGTACAATACCTGTTGGAACTTCACCGAGGTCCATGATTATGGACCCCGAGGCCAGAAATCTCTATGTAGTTAACAGGGAGTCTGATAATGTCTCGGTAGTGGATAAGACTGCAAGAAAAGTAGAACGGGTTATCCCTGTGGGTAAAAACCCGTATGGCATAGCAATGTTTCCGTATTATGAGTGAAAACTTGATTAACCAGAGAGCAGAGATGAAAAAAACTGCTGATTAATTGAGATAGAGAGTTAAAGATGATTTTAGTCTTGAATTCATGCAGAACGATGGTCAATGGTAAACAGGTAGCAATCATTGACAAATAACCGACGAGCTTATGCGGAAGATATTATGGAAGATTATCGGAATAGCTTTACTGACTGCCTGTCTTGGCAGCCCTGTTTTTGCCGAAGGGCTCAAGGGATGGGCAGACTTAAATAATAGGACTACAAAACAGTTTGAGGATGACAAGGAAATATCAGTCAACAAGACGTTTTATCGAAATTTCTATCTGCGTCTGGATAAATCAATCACCCCGATGCTCTCCTATCAACTCTATTTCAGGACAGGTTTGCTGGATTCCGACTTTACCGACCCTGAAGGTGTGACCACCACTACTTACAAGAGGGCTGTTGAGCCTGCAATAGACCTGTTCCTCCGGAACTCCATCTATGACCTGAGTACAGGTTATCGCCGTCAGGAGCAGTGGTCAACCGCGCACCTGAGAGATGACAGCAGAGAAACGTCCGAGTATTATTATTCACGCCTCAATATAAAACCCCTGGAATTGCCTTCCCTATCCTTGCAGTTCGACAGGAAGAGGGACTACACCCATTTCCTTATTAATGAAACAGACAAAACCAATAGCGTATATTCCGGATATTCCGGAAGCTCCATATATCAGTACTCGTTCAAGGATTTAGACCTTTCCTATAACCTTACTTACAGGCATATCGTGGATGAGACTCCGACATCTATACTGGCTAAATCAATCGGTGACAATTTTAACGGCCTGTACAGAATCGGTTACTCCCGTTCTTTTCAGGAGGGCAGTACCAGGGTGACCGCAGTCTATCAGGGGAACTATGTGCGGAACAGGAGGCAGCAGTTCGTGAACCAGACGGGCAACGTGCTTTTCGAGCGAACACCCTTTAGCGGGCTCTATGCCATAGATACGACCATCCCCATTCAACAGGAAGTGGATATATTGAATGACAAGCCATCCCTGATTGATAAGGATTATCAAACGTCAACCGGAATCAATATCGGCAGTAACGGCCAAGTGTACAATAATATAGGTATAG
The DNA here is from genome assembly GCA_035873375.1 of Nitrospirota bacterium. Classification (NCBI taxonomy): domain Bacteria; kingdom Pseudomonadati; phylum Nitrospirota; species Nitrospirota bacterium. Next base: position 50,216 of record JAYWMQ010000027.1, read on the forward strand.
AGCTTTTGTCATCATTGGAGGAAGTAGACAGGTTATACATTTATGTGGACAAGGATGTCAGTTCAGATATTAGTCTTATAAATCCGAATAACTGGAAGGTCTACAGGAACAGCGTTAATCAAGGGACATGGACGGAAATAGATATCCAGAGTGTGGTGGTATCTACTGATATAGCTAATAATATCTACCGGTATGAGATAAGGTTCTCTTCTGCTCAGAGTGCACGCTATTTCAAGGTGATAAATATGTTTACTTCCAGCTTAAGTGATGTTATGGTAACGGAAATCGAGGCTTACGGTATGGACTCAATTCCCGATACAGGTGAGATTACCAAGGTGACGAGGGTTTTTACTCAGGGCCTAAACCTCAGTGTGAACCTGATGCCCGTAAAAAGGTTAAGCCTTCTCTTTAATTACTATATTGACAGGACAGATCAGAACACTGTGTCACTCCCGGACTCCATAAGTGGTATTTTTGTAAATATTTTCAGTAAATCCACGGCAGGGGATGAAGAAGGGCTGGTTAGTAATATAACAAGGACTTACAGTGTGACCTCAACATGGTTAACCCACAGGTTGCTTACTACCATTTTCCGTTTTCAGAGGAATGAGGCGTTCGACAACAAAGATGAGGCGGATATCAGCTCAAATATCTATTCCCTCTCCTTTAACTCAGTTCCCTTGCCAACTCTTGATACAACCCTTGCATTAATCAGGAGTGACAGATTCAGCTTTGGTGAGAAACAGTCCCTGAATAACTCATTGCTGTTAAGTGTAGGTTCGAGACTTTACAGGGATGTCAACATGATTACCGATATGGGATACACGGAGTCAAAATCTTATACAGCTGGTTCTCACCTCACTTCCCGCTTTATCCGTGGCTCACTTGATGCATTTCTTACCCGGAAGCTGACAGGAAATCTCATATATGGTTTTAACCGTCAATCGTCAGACGATACGTCTTCGAATTCAAAAGAGGGGGGTGCAATAATTACATATCGGCCGGGCCGGTTTATCAATCTTTCCGGAAGTTTCAGGGTTTCGGATATCGATGGCAATACAACTACCGCCGAGGGAATTTTAATTGATTGGCTTCCCGTGCCTGTCCTTAAAGTGAATTTAAACTATCAGCATGCCCGTTCTGAACCGGAGATTTCAACTGACGACTCGCTCAGCGGCTATGGGTTATGGTATATTACAAAGTTTATAGATATCCGTTTCACGTATAACTATACACGGAGTGTCAGGGAGAAAAAGATGGAAACCTATATTGTTGGTGCAAATTTGAATTGCAGATTCTGAGGTGTCTGAACTATAATTAGAGTCAGTATTAGAGAACGATTCACCGAAATAGAATATGATTGATAGAGTTAAGAGAAGAAAGCAAAACAGAATGCTTCGCTGGCCTCTGCTTCCGGCCCTGTCTCTTTTGCTGATTTTCATGTGGGGTTGTGGTAGCCCGAAACAATATATCCGGCCGGATGTAGATGTCCGCAATATAAGGAAGATAGCGGTATTACCGCTGGAAACCCTTACCACGGATGAATATGCCGGTGAAAAGATCAGGGGCCTGGTTATCTCGGAGCTCATTAACAGGGGAGTCGATGTTATCGAGCCCGGTGAGGTAACAAGGGTACTGAGGGAATTAAAGGTCGGATCCCTTAGAGGTATAACGATTGAGGATATACAGAAGATAGGGGAAAAATTGAATGTAAAGGCAGTAATGATGGGCTCGGTCGGGGCCTTTGGGATAAGCAGGGGAATTACGGCCTCTTATCCTGAGGTGTCAATCCATCTGATGATACTTGATACATCCTCCGGTAATATTATATGGTCTGCCTGGAATACAGCAGGCGGTCCCAGTTTCTGGACCAGACACTTTGGTACAGAGGGCATTACATTAAGTGAAACCGCCAGGAAGGTTGTAAAAGAGACCATTGATGCATTATTTTAAAAGTGAATGCTTAATTGAGAACAGGATAACCATTTATCATTTGCCATTGACTATTGACTATTGAAGAGTAAAAGGAGAAACGATATGGACCTGGTGAAGAAATATGCCCTGACAGGTATGCTCTGTCTATTGCTCCTTGGCGCAGGATGTCGTAGCAGCATGCCTTCATTTCATATCCGTCAGGATGTGGATTTCGGTTTTATAAAACGGGTGGCGGTATTGCCTTTAAATAATCTGACCAATGAGAGATTTGCCGCCGAAGCAGTAAGACAGGTGCTTATAAGTGAACTGCTGGCCTCGGGTCTTGTTGATGTGGTGGTTCCCGGAGAGGTAATGGCTGCAATTGACCGTCTGGGGATTAAGTCTGTCTCATCCCTGAATGCTGAACAGATAAAGGCTTTAGGTAAGGCCCTTGGTGTTCAGGCTGTTATTTTCGGTTCGGTTGAGCAGTTCGGAATGGTCAGGATGGGAAATATCTCTGCACCAAACGTGACAATTACCCTGATGATGGCGGATACAGGTTCAGGGAGCATTATCTGGTCGGTTACAAGCACAGGTGTGGGGGGCGGTTTTATGGCCAGACATTTTGGTGCGAGGACAGAGACCATGAGCGAGACACTGTTGAGGGTAGTAAAAGATGCTATCCGGACACTTGCTAAATACTGAGAATAGTCTGTTTATATCATAGTTTTAAAGATTGTCGACATGTGACAAATGAATAAAAAAAAACTGAACAACGTGGCCGTGAGACGAAACATACTTTGTAGCCCTAACCGATTGGCGTCTTCTTTGCTAATCGTTATCTTCTCGTTGTTCTTTATTACCAATATTTGCTATGCAGCCCAATCACCCCGTGGAGAGGGGAGAGAGCTGAAGGAAAGGATAGCCCTCTTTCCTCTTGTGAATCTAAGCGAGGACAGAGATGCCCTGAGGTACGTTATGCCGGTATTGAGAACCCGGTTGGAAGACAAAGGGTTTGACGTAGTGGATGAGGATAGCCTCAACAGGTTCCTGCTTAAAGAGAGAGTCAGGGCTACCGGGTACATTTCAAAGGATATGGCCAGGAAGATAGGGAAGGAATTGAATGTAAAGGCCGTTTTGCTCGGTTCCGTTAATCTGTTTTTGCGGGGAGAAAATCCAGGGATTGGTTTATCAGCCCGCCTGGTTGATTCATCCACCGGCCTTATCCTGTGGGCTGATTATGCCTCTGCTACCGGAGACGATTTCACTAAAATCCTGGGTTTGGGTAGAATAAAGACCATGGATAAGCTGCTTCCCAGGGTTGCGGACAGATTGCTTGCCTCTTTCACCACCATGCCGTCCCGTAAAGAGACGGAACATACTTACAGAATTGCCGTGATGCCGTTTCGCAATAACAGTGGAGTCAGAGATGCCGGTATAATAGCTACGTACATGTTTTTAGTGGAATTATTCAAGAATCCTGTTTTTGAACCGGTGGAGTTCGGAGAAGTCAGAAGAGCAGTAGTGGATTTAAGGGTCAGGGAGAGGGGGGAACTGGATTACAGGTATGTGAAGGCCCTTTCAAAGTCCCTGTGGGTGGATGGCTTTTTAGTCGGGACTGTGGAGCTTTACTCTGACGGACTAAATACTGCCTCTCCACCCGAGGTCTCTATAGCCGCCAGAATAGTAGATGCCGGTAAAAACAGGCTCCTGTGGTGCGATAGCTCTCAACTAAGGGGTGATGACAATATAATTGTCCTCGACTGGGGAAGGATAAGATCTGTGGATAAAGTGGCTTTTAGGGTGGTCTCAAAATTAGTAAAGAGGGCTGAGAAAGTATGTGGGGGACCAGTTCCTGTTGTTTCAGAGCCACCTCCTAAAACAAAGAAAGTTGTTCCTGAAATACCTTTGCCTGCAAATTTACAGAAAGGGTCTGAAACTTATCGGGGACCTGAAATAGACCAACGGAGCCCCCCCATTACAAGAGAGTTCCGGACGACGATATATTTTGATTACAGAAGTGCAGAAATCGGAAAGGATGCGTACAGTATCTTACTCGGATTTATTGATTTCCTGAATGCCAGGGAGATAACAGGTATTACAATTGAGGGTCATTCATGTGCGCATGGCCCTAAGCGGTTCAACTATGAAATTAGCAGGAGAAGGGCACTTGCTGTGAGGAATTTTCTGATCAAACATGGAGATGTAGCAGAAGACAGGATAATAATCAAATATTTCGGCGAAGACGGTCTTCTTTATCCTGAGATACCTACAAAAGAGAATATAAATGACCCTGAGGTGAAAAAAAACAGGAGGGTGCTTGTCACGGTAACGTACAGGCGATGAAGATGATAAAAAACGGAGATAGCAAGATGGCACAAACGCAGTCAATAGTCACCGGTCAACAGTCGGGGGTTAAGTCCGGCAGCTCCTCTGGTACAGGAAAAACCACAGACTTGAGCTCGGGAATCTTCCCGGTTGTTGTTCTCTGCTTACTGTTTGCTTTTGTGGGTGGTTGTGCATCACTTCTGCAGAGGGGAGATGTAACGGCAAAGGGAAAAATATTAGCGGTTGTAGATGGCGAGCCCATTACCGAAGAAGATTTGAAATATTCGCTGCAGATAGCCCATCGCAGGGAAGACCTTTCCTCTGCGGGGAATTTAAGTCTGGCAGAGTATGTGCAAAAACTGATTGATGATATGTTGATTATTGAGGAAGCCCGCCGTATGGGCATGGAGCAGGACCCTCAGGTTCAACAGGCCGTTAAGGCGTATATCCTGAGGGAGTCGGTCGTGAAGCTTTATGACGAGGAGATTTCGCAGAAGGTCTCAATATCGGATGAGGATATTGTAAGTTATTACAGGAAGAACTATGAGAGGTTTTCGCTTGGCATTATTGAGGTAAGTTCAGAGGAAGAGGCCGGTAATATAGCAGGACAACTAAAGAAGGGAGCTGATTTCAGTGACCTTGCCCGGAAGTACTCTACCCATCGTTCCGGGGAAAACGGGGGAGAGATTGTTCTTACACGAAGGTCCATGCCGGCTTATATTGCTGAAACTATTGCCGGGCTCAGCCCGGGTGAGTTGAGTGATATTCTGAAGATACGGGATAAATATTATATAGTAATGCTGCTCAGCAGGAAAGAGGCGCCTGATGAAGAACTCAAAAATGTCCGAAAAGAGATAGAAAAGGTTATCAGGAAACAAAGGGAAAAAGAGCGTGCTGATGAATATCTGGAATATCTTCGTGAACACGCTGTCATTAAGATTAATAAGGATATTCTTTCTGCTATCAGTCCGGATAAAGGAGACGAGGAAGCAGTGGAATGGTCAAAGGATAAAAGGGTAGTGGCAGAGGTGAATGGTTCGGTCCTTACAGCAGGTGAGTTTGTCGCAATGGCCACTGCTTACAGGGGTAAATCAAATGAATATATCCTTAATAGCTGGATTGACCGTAAGATAGTTGACCAGGAGGCGCTTGGCCGGCGTTACGATACTACTCCCGATTTGAAGAAAAAGATAGAGCGCTATGAGAATCAGCTTTTAAAGAAGGTGTTCATAAATAAAGCAATTATCCCGAAGATCGAAGTTTCAGATAAGAGATTGAAAGACTACTATCTGAAACACCGGGGAAAATTTGCCGGCCCCGACAGGTTTAGAGTTCAGCAGATTACGGTGAAGACCATGGATGAGGCCAGGAACCTATTGAGCAGCCTGCAGGATGGTGCTGATTTTTCATGGCTGGCAAAGAATAAGTCAATTGATTCTGCAGGTCCAAAAGGTGGAGAGGTTGGATGGCTTACCATGCAGAAGTTTCCAGGGCCTGTAAGGGAGTTTGTGGCTACACTGAAGACAGGAGAGGTAAGCCCGATTTTCAAGGTTGATTCATCCTATAGAATAATCCGGCTGCAGGGAAAGGTTGATGGGGAAGTCAGGAGGTTCGAAGAAGTAAGAGATGCTGTTTACAAGGCGTATTTTAAAGAAGAGTTCAATGCCCTCCGGGACGAGTTTGTGGTACAGTTGAGGGCAAAGGCACGTATAAAGATATATGATGAGGCAGTAAAGTCAATAGAGGAAGGATTGCAGAAATAGTTTGTCCTTGACAAACGAAACCGGTCAGGGATAAATTATCCAAACCGGGTAAACGGGAAACCCCGGATAGAGGTTGGCAATTGTGAGAGGAATGATTAACTCCAAAGGAAAGAATATCTTAAAAGTCCTCCTTCTGTTTTTTATCTTAAGCCTCATCTACGCATGCGTTCCTGAAGATACAGCAAGAAGGCGGGGTTTTGAACCAAAACCCTGTCTGGATTGTCACAAGGAGAAGCTGAATGAATTTCAGAAGAAGTATGTGCATTCTCCGGTAAGCAAACAGGATTGTGAGGCCTGCCACCTTCGTCATGGAAGGCTTGCCGTTAAATCCTTCAAGGAGAGGGAGGAGCGAAAGCTCTGCTTTACCTGTCACCGGAAGATGGCCTCGGATATGGATAAGTTATCCAATGTGCATACCGCCCTGAAGCAGGGCAGGTGTGTCCCCTGCCATAACCCCCATGCATCTGAAAACAGGTTTCTTCAGAAAGAGACGGGCAGTGAGCAGTGCTTTACCTGTCATGACAGGGTTCCTTTTATGAGGGCTAATCGCCATGAGCCCCTTTCAGACGGATGTCTTACATGCCATGCAGCCCATGGTTCTCAATATAAGGACAATCTCATAAAGGATGAAGCGGATCTCTGCCGCTCGTGTCATGACCCTGCTACGGGCGGTTTCAGGAAGGCACATAAGAATTATCCGGTTCAACAGGGCAAATGTACAGGTTGTCATAACCCTCACAGCTCAACAAATGATAAATTGCTCAGGAAATCAGTCCATGTTCCTCTGGAACTCGGGCAATGCAGTTCCTGTCATAAACCATCGGAAGGCCCGGATCCACTCGGTGTTATTGCTCAGGATGCCAAGCTATGCTATAGCTGTCACAAGAAGGAAGAAAAGGATTTTAAGACAGCTTACAGGCATCCTCCTGCTGGTAAAGGTAAATGTCTTGACTGTCACAGTCCTCATGCCTCGGATTATCCGAAAATTACCCTTATGGATGAAAAGGAGCTTTGTTTAAAGTGTCATGCCGACAAGCCGAAGATTGACGTGACTAACCTGCATGCACCAATAAAGGAGGAGGGCTGCACAGTCTGTCACGACCCACATGGCTCTGAGAACCCTTTTTATCTGAATGCACCTGAGGGGCAGATATGCCTTACATGTCATGCTGATATGAAAAAGGAGTTAAAAGAAATATCCACGCATAAGCCGTTCTCCGAGCTTCAATGTACAAAATGCCATGACCCTCATGGTACGGATACCCCGGTTATGCTTAAGGCCGTGCGAGCCCGGTTATGCTATAGCTGTCATCAAAAGGAGGAGAAGGAGTTTTTTAAGACCTATATCCATACACCTGTGAATAAAGGAGAGTGTCTCTCCTGCCATAAGGCGCATGCATCTGAAAATAAGGGTTTGCTGAGCAATTCACCGGATCAGCTCTGCCTTGATTGCCATGATGGTATGTTGCCGGATGTTAAGGCAAAAGAGATGCATCCTCCATTCAGGGACCGGGCCTGCCTGACATGCCATGCCCCCCATGCCAGTGATTACACGGCAAATACACTTACGCCCATGGCGGAGCTCTGTTACAAGTGTCATAAAAGCACAAAGGCTGCACTGAAAGGCAGCAAAAACAGGCACCTGCCCGTGGATGAGGGGAAATGTACGGCCTGTCACAGCCCGCATGGGACCAGGGTTGAGTATCAACTCTTAAGCCGTCCCTCGGAGCTCTGTCTTTCCTGTCATGAAAGGGTAGTGACTACCAGTGCCAGAAAAGGGCATATAGATATGGAAAAGGGGGACTGTTTGAGTTGTCATCGCTCTCATTATTCTGAATCAAAGGACTTGCTGAATGCCAAAGACCCGGCGTTATGCCTTAAATGCCACTCGACAGATACGGAGAGACTGTTGAAGGTACACAGAAAACCTTTGGCCCAAATCAGGCAGTGTCTGAGCTGTCATGAACCCCATGTAACAGAAAAGCCGGGGATGCTTAAAAAGATAAAGCATGATCCATTTGCCAGGAGGGACTGTGAAGCCTGTCATAAATGACAGAAGATTCCTGTCAGTAACCTTAATCGCTGTAAGCTTCATGCTGATAACGTTTATCTTGTCAGCCCTGAACAGTAATGCCTATGCCCGGGCTGACCTTAAAACGAGTGTGCCTGAGCTTTGCTATCAGTGTCATGTAAAGCTTGAGGAAGGCCTGTCTGACAGGTATGTCCATTTCCCGTTTAAACAGGGTATGTGCATTTCATGTCATAGCTCACATGTAAGTGATACAAAGGGCCTGATAAAGGATGATATCAATTCCCTGTGTCTGAGCTGTCATAAAGGTATCAGAAAACTTATCCGGAAATCCAGCTTGCACGGTGCCCTTAAAAGGGGCGTGTGTACGGATTGTCACACACCCCATAGCGGAAAAAATAAATACCTCCTGGTCAGCGAGGAAAAGAGACTCTGCTGGAATTGCCACGAGAATCTTAAAGGGCAACTTGACAAGCCTGAAGTGCACGCAGTTTTTAAGGAAGGAAAATGTTCATCATGCCATGATGCTCACGCATCTTCGGAGGAGAATCAGTTGCTTGCCGCCCCTGCCAGGCTGTGCAAAAGCTGTCATGCTCCACGGTGTAAGGCGGGCGGGGTCTCTATAAGTTATATCACAAAAGGAATGAATTGCACCGAATGTCACACAGGACATACCTCTGATACCAAAGGTCTCCTCGGTCCTTATGGTCATACGGCCTTTCTGAAAAAGGATTGTGAACAATGCCATAAACCTTTTGTTGCTAATGGGAAGATAACCACTAAAAGAGAGGGCGAGGCCTTGTGCCTTGGTTGCCATAAAAAGGTCATCGCAACACTCAAAGGTGCGGATGTCCACGGCGCCAATATGAAGAATGTCTGCACCATGTGTCATAATCCTCATGCATCGAAAAAGGAGAACCTGACAGTAAATGAATCAGGCGTTTGTCTCAACTGCCATGAGAAGACAGAAAAAAGGACTGCCCTGATGGAGAAGACATTGAAGTCCATCCGCTGTGCTCCTGTCAAGGACAGGAAGTGTTTTGAATGTCATGTGCCGCTGCACTCAGGTCGGCCTCTTTATTTCAGGACAGATGATATTGTAACCTGTTCCAGTTGCCATGAATCACAGCATGAAATCACCCATCCTTTAGGTGCCGGCGTCATAGACCCGCGTAACGGTAAGTCGCTTACCTGCATTTCATGTCATAGTATGCATTCTGCCAAGGCTGATTTTATGCTTACCTTTGATAGAAAGAGGCAGCTCTGTATCCAATGTCATAAAAAGTAAAATGATGCCGAAGGTGTGTGCTGAATTACACTGTTTAGGCGTTTTTGCAGTTAGATAAAAAAACGGTTTCAGAATTATATGGATGATTGAAGTCGTTAAAGGAGACCGTGTTTTTAGGCAATCTCGGCTTGCATAATTTACAGAGAGGCAGAATATTGCCCTGCAATCTTTATACCGTGAGTATTGTGGTATAGCTATTGCATGTAATATTTCAGGAGTGTTTTGCAAAACCAATGAAAAAAGGGAACCATACACTAATTTGCCTTACTATTTTGCTGGTGCTGATACTGGTTGGCGGAGTGCGGGCAGAGGTTAGCGGTGTATGCAGTAACTGTCACACCATGCACAACAGCCAGGGAGGTGTTCCGATGAACTATGACAGTTCTGTCACCCCCAACCGGAGACTGCTCCGCGGGGATTGTATAGGTTGTCATGCACAGAATCGCAGCACTAATATCTTCAACACTATTCCCCAGGTCTACCATTCTGATCCTACAGACCTTGCAGGAGGGAATTTTTCGTATGTTTTACTTGCTGACTCGAGCGGACATAATGTCCAGGGCATAGTGACCTCGGCGGATGTCATACTCGGCAATACACCCCCCGGATATAACAGCACCTATGATCCCTCCTTAACAGGGTTCAGTACTGTTAGCCGTCTGGTGTGTGCAGGGTCTAACGGCTGTCACGGTAACAGGGATTCATCCGATGAGTGGGCCGCAGTCAGCGGGGGACATCACGGTGATGACTCAATACTCAAGTACGGCGCCGGTTTTACACTGACCGGGCAGGGGGCCGATGTGCCCACCAGTTACAGGTTCCTATACAAGATAAAGGGTGCTGAGGATAGTGACTGGCAGGATACTTGGAGTACTACTGACCACAACGAATACCTGGCTGAAGTCTATGCAACAAGGGGCACGACGGATTCATGGGCAAATATGAAGGGCACTATCAGTGAGCTCTGCTCTGAATGTCATTCCACGTTCCATCTGGGTGGCAGCAGTGGAATCGGTTCTGCTTCACCGTGGCTGAGGCACCCGACAGATGTGATAATCCCGAATTCAGGAGAGTTTGTCTCCATGTCGACTACCTATACGGCTACAGTGCCGGTTGGAAGACCGGCGGCATCACTGACAAGCGGGTTGACCGCTGCAATAGGGACAGTTGCCGCCGGGACCGACAGGGTCATGTGTCTCTCCTGTCACAGGGCCCATGGCTCTCCCTACTACAAGATGCTGAGGTGGAACTACAAGAGCACCATTCTTCCGACAGCCCTGTATGGGTGTAACGTTTGCCATACATCCAGGAACTAAAGTCATTAATGACACGGTCGTTGCGTGTAGTAAATAGCCAATCCGGAGGTTAGAGAGTTGAGACGTGGAAAAAAAAGAATATTAATCCTGTTGGTTGTCCTACTTGTTTCAGTGGTCTTTCTGTATATTGGCCAGGCAGGTGCCGGTCCCTACCTTGATTCAGCCCACGGGAACAGCAACTATGGGGTCAAACGCTCTGCTGCCGGATTTCCCACTGATTATCCCAGGGGTCTCTGTGCCCAATGCCATGAGCAGCATGCAAGTATTGGCGGGTCAGAGCCGGCCCCTACCGGTGGACCTGATAGCTTTATGCTGTTTGATACAAACTATACAAGCCAGACAGCTGATTTTTGCTTTGACTGCCATACTGATGCGGGTTCTTATCAGACGGGGGGCAGTATTATAAACCGTTGTTACAGTTTTCGGGCGGGTGGCTGGACTGCTGATACCCTTAACGATATCCTTGAGGCATTTTCCTTTACCTCTTCCGGCACTTCGCACAATCTTGATGATATAAGCACTTTTATTACCGGCAGATGGAGTTACACGTCTGATTCAAATCCCTGTGTTGCCTGCCATAATCCGCACTCTGCCCAGGGAGATCCCCCTAATGCGCCCAATAGCGCCAAGAGCACCAGTACAAGGGGCTGGCCTGTATCGCGTCCGAGCCTGCACAGCAGGGATAATAATGCCTGGGGACTCTGGGGGGATGGAGTTGGTGAAAAGATGAGCGACTATGTTGGTGCATTAACATATCAGGCTCCCTACCGGTATGGTTCCACTACAAGTTTTGAGCCTGATGGGTCCACCACACAGGATGGCTCTAACCTTACGGATTTTGTCTCTTTCTGTACGGACTGTCATAATACGACAAACTCGATCTACAGTACAACACTTGGAGGACCCCTGGCGACCATTGACTGGGTTACTGCAGGTGGGGATTCTTCCTTGTCCGGTGACAAGCATGGAAAGAATAATGCAACAGTAGGCATTGATATAAACCCTCCATTTTCAAATTCAAATTCTGGCAATTATGTGCTTTCCTGTACTGATTGCCATGAACCTCATGGCTCACCCAATGACTATTTGATAAGAAGAGAGGTGAACGGGGGCGTCCTTGCCGGAACAGTCAATAGCGGAACTAAAAGTTTCGGGTACCTCTGCAGACAGTGTCACTTTGATGATACGAGTTATAACGGAAGGGTCAATTTCTGGGAATATATTCACCACAAAAGTGCTGATTCTCCATATGTACAGAACCGATGCCGTAATTGTCACGGAAGCGGGGGGAATCCACCCCCTCCCATAAGGTGTTCTATCTGCCATTACCATGGCTCAAGTGCAGCTAACAGGCGTACATTTTAGCCGTCACCTCTGAGAAGAAAAATATTGTTTATTTTCAAAAGGGCTGGAGTAAGCTAAGGCAAGGGTCATGACACCCCGGCATGTAGAAGGTAAATCAGGTGTTTCAGGTGTTAAAAAAGGCTGCTGTCCGATGGTAACGGACAGCAGCTTAGGGGAGGTAACGAGGCGCTCATGCAGATATTTTTATCATAATTTTAAGGTTTTGTCAAGTAAAAAATGTAAGGTCAGGTAGTAATTATAAGTTTAGGGATATGAAGCCTGGCTGGTTTTTCCCCGGGGATTGCTGTTTCAGGTACAAATGTTGTGCTTAAAATGCACCAATTGCCTTATCTTCACCTGTCATCATATCGATGAGTTCATCCCATCCGATTATCTTCAGTCCCCTCTCGATGTCATCTTCCTGAAGTCCCCTGAGCTGAAGGTCTTCCTTTACAGCGTAAGCCGTGCCGCAGAAGCCCTCGAGTCTCTCGATCTGAGCGAAATAGACAGCGTTTTGAATCAGGCAGATATCTGCAGCCATGTCTCTCGCAAGCTTAATCCCCCTTTTACCTTCCGGGGTATCAGGTGCACTTTTTATAATCACAAGCATTTTAAAAACCTCCTTTATTAATCGTTCCAACCCTGGATTAAAAAATCATTGTTGTGTCTGACTCTTTCACGAGTTCTGCAATTTCAGAGCTGCTTGTAATAATAACACCCTCTTCAATCTCGTCAGCCTCAAGATGTGAGTCCTTTAAAGAAAGCTTGTCGGCATATACATCAACGCCCATATCAATACAGTCTCTGATTCCTTCCCCTGCGTTCATATATTCGGTGCCGGATGTGTCCTGATTTCTGCGTGCTGCGTTGACCCCTCCGTCCACAAGGATGAGCTTGACAGCAATATCCTCGGTTACCCCTCCAAGGGCATGACGAATGGCCTCAGAGGCGTCGACAGTACCGTAGGGCGGCCTTCTCAAGATTATGCTCATGTTTCCCATGCCTCCTCCTATATCCCGAAGTTTAAAAATACCGGGTTGGTCTTTACCACATCAAAGAGCCCTTTTAGAGAACTCATCTCTCCGCCTTCAACGGAATCTTCAGCCGCAAGACCGCGGCCCTGCATGCAGCCCGTTCATATATCCACCTTGAGTCCCCTGCCCACAAGTTCCTCCATTACAGAGAGAGACTGTGGCAGTTGTCCTTTTACTATGGAGAATACCCCGTCCCCTGATGCAATCAGCCTCACCTTATGCCCCTTTTTCAGTGCGGCATCTGCGAGTCTGAAGATAGTATGGGTGTTTTCAAAGCTGTACGGTGTGGTGGAGAGAAACATGACTATCTCTTTTTGCATTTAGTCCTCCTGTATAAATGGTCATTCCGAGTGAACAGGCTGTGTCACAATTCTGAAAAAACGCATATGATGTCATTCTGAATTCATTTCAGAATCTCGTAGTTTCAACGTGTTACGTTATGCTTATCTTCTCCTTTCTCCCGGATACTTTCCTTTTTTCGTAACAGGGCAGCATGCGGGCGCAGGGAGTGATCCGGGGTAGTCCTTTTCAAGCAGTTTCAGGATATCCGGAATTACCGGGTCAACAAGGAAGTAGCACCTCAGTCTTCCATCCATATAATAGTCAATAATTCCGTGATTCCTGAGTAACGAGAGGTGTTGTGATATATTGGGCTGACTTATCTCTAAAAACTCCTCAAAATCGCTCACACACTTAACCCCCTTTGTGAGCTCCTCAAGTATCCTGATCCTTGCCGGATGGGCTATAACCCTCAATAGCTCTGCTCTCTGCCCCAGTGACCGCATGTATCCTCCTATACATTCAAATATTATTATATTTTTATGTTCCTGTCAAGTAAAAAATTGTTTCCTTAATGTGAGTTATGCATTTTCAAAGACACGTTTGAATATATAATCCACATTTCTCAGGTAATATGAAAGGTCGAACAGTGTGTCGAGTTCCTCAGCGGACAAGTGTCCTGTTACATCAGGGTCCTGCTTGAGAAGGGTTTGAAAATCCCTTTCCTCCTTCCAGCTCTTCATTGCATTACGCTGTACGAGGGCATAGGCTTCCTCACGGCTGAGTCCCTTTTCAGTGAGGGCGAGCATAACACGCTGTGAATTGTAGAGGCCAAAGCTCCGCATCATGTTTGTCTTCATCCTTTCGGGATAGAGCTGAAGGCCCTCAAGTATGCCCTTCAGCCTGTTTAGCATGTAGTCAACAAGGATTGTGCTGTCAGGTATTATTACCCTCTCAACCGAGGAGTGCGATATATCCCTCTCATGCCACAGTGGTATGTTTTCAAGGGCTGCCATGGAATTGGCCCTTACAATGCGGGCAAGGCCCGAGAGGTTTTCACTGCCTACGGGGTTTCGTTTATGTGGCATTGCAGAGGAGCCTTTCTGTCCCACTGCAAAGGGCTCTTCAGCCTCCAGGACCTCTGTCCTCTGGAGGTGCCGTATCTCTACCGCTATCTTTTCAATGCAGGCGGCCACAATGGCAAGGGTGGAGAGATACTCGGCATGCCTGTCCCTTTGAACAACCTGTGTGGCAACAGGCTCTGGTTTTAACCCAAGCATTGAAAGGACCATCTCTTCAATCTGAGGCGGGATGTTGGAGAATGTTCCCACAGCCCCTGAGAGCTTGCCGGCAGAGATTACATTTTTGGCCCTTTCCATCCTTTCGAGGTTACGCTTCATATCCTCATGCCAGAGGGCGAATTTGAGACCAAAGGTCATTGGTTCCGCATGAATACCATGACTGCGGCCCATGCAGGGAGTGTCCTTGTGCCTGTATGCCTGCTCTTTAAGGACGCCAAGGAGTGTCTCGATATCATTGATAATAATATCTGCTGCATCACGCATCAGCAGGGCAAGGGCTGTGTCAAGTATATCCGACGATGTCAGCCCCTTATGAATATAGCGGGCCTCAGGCCCTACATGCTCTGACACTGAGGTAAGAAAGGCGATTACATCATGTTTGACAGTGGCCTCTATTTCATCGATCCTCTCTGTATCAAATCCGGCCTTCTCCTTGATGACCTTAAGGGCGTCCTGAGGGATGTCCCCCATCTCTGCCCATGCCTCGCAGGCGGCTATCTCCACCTCAAGCCATTTCCTGTATTTGCTCTCGAGTGTCCAGATATTCTCCATTTCCTTACGCGTGTATCGTGGTATCATTGTTTCCTTTCCTCCATCATGCGACTCTGTTTTTTTGTGAAAACGGAGCCTATATTTTACAGGTTGTGTGCAGTGTTTGACAAACCGGGATGAGGAGTGAGAAAATAAGGGCTTGATATTAGTATGTGCTCTGAGTATATAATTAACATTGTAATGAAAAAGATACTGTTATATGGATTGCTTGTCCCGTTGATATTTCTTTTTAACGGTTATGCCTTTGCATTGTGTGTTAACGTGCCTGAGGCCAACCTGAGAGGCGGCCCCGGGACCAGGTATGAAAAGAGGTGGCTTGTCTTCAAATACACGGCCCTGAAGAAGATAGCCAAAAGAAAAGGATGGTATAAGGTTCAGGATGTTGATGGCGATCTGCACTGGATTCATGGGAAACTGGTTACCTCTAAAATCAAATGTGCAGTGGTAAAGGTAGATAAGGCGAACGTCAGAAGCGGGCCGGGAACAAGGTTTAAAAAGAGCGCTATGAGTCCGGCTATAAAATACGATTCGTTTAAGGTGATCAAGAGAAAGGGTGCATGGGTGAAGGTTTTGGATGAATTCGGTGATAAGGGATGGATACACAAAAAATTGTTGTGGATTCAGTAAAGTTACCGTGTGCTTAGCACGGTTCAGGGTGCTCAGATCCCCTTCTCCAGCCTCTCTATCAGGAATTTGGGCAGTCCGGCTTCTCTCATCTTCCTTTGGGTCTCTCTGAAGTTGTAGTCAACACGGATTATTTCCACTTCCCCTGCATTCAGGACTGCATAAGCAGCCCTTGGATCCCTGTCCCTTGGCTGTCCGACACTGCCTGCATTAATTATATACCGTGCAGCCTCTGAGAAGGTTACCCTGTCTTTGTAAAGGATGAGCTCACCTGAGGGGCGTTTTTCCATTATAAATGGGGTATGACTATGACCTATCAGGCATATCTTTTGTTCAAAGTACCGGAAATTAACCCCTGCATCATTGAGTGTAACTATGTAACGCCATGCATCCGGTTCTTTTGGTGTGGAGTGAACGAGACAGAGATTATCCTTTTCCATCACCTTCAGTATGTCCAGTTTTCCAAGAAATTCAAGGTGTTCCTCTGTTATATGCTCTATTGTCCACTGTACTGCGGTCCTGGCATTTTCATTAAAGCGTTCTAACGGCGTATCCCCGGTAACAGCACGGTCATGATTTCCTGCAAGAAGGACCAGACACTCTTTTTTAAGCAGCTCAATGCATTCATTCGGATTGGGTCCATATCCGACTGCATCGCCCAGGAACAGGATGTTTTTAATGTCCCTCTTCCTGATGTCCTCAATTACCGCATACAGTGCCTCGAGGTTGGAGTGGACATCCGAGATTACAGCATACAGCATCTTCAGTGCATCCTCTTCTTCAGTTTCTTTGCTATCCTGTCCAGCAGGCCATTGATAAAAGAAGAAGATTCTTTGGCTGAAAACTTTTTTGCGATCTCTATGGCCTCATTCAGTGTAACGGCAGCAGGGACATCGTTTTTGTAAAGAAGTTCGTATGTGGCAAACCTCAGTATATTCCTGTCAACTGCAGCCATCCTCTTCATCTCCCAGTGTTCAGCTACAGACTTTATTAATGAATCTATGTGGGCAAGATTTTTGAGGGTGCCGCGGACAAGTTCCTCAGTGAATGCCTTTACATCATCAGGTGCAGGATTTTCCTTCCAGAAGGCCTCAAAATTCAATCTGTCAGGAGTGTCTTTTGTCAGGTCACATTGATATAATATCTGCAGGGCATATTCCCTTGCCTTTCTTCTTTTCATAATCTATATTTTCTTCATCAGATCAGCCATCTCCAGGGCTGTCATTGCAGCATCCCAGCCTTTGTTGCCGGCCTTTGAACCTGCACGTTCAATGGCCTGCTCAATTGTATCTGATGTTATTACCCCAAATGAAACAGGGACTCCTGTCTCCATGCTGGCAACGGCAATACCCTTGGATGCCTCGGCAGCTACATAGTCGAAATGAGGAGTCGAGCCCCTTATAATAGTGCCGAGGGCTATAATTGCATCATAAGTGCCCTTTTGTGCCAGCTTCTTTACTATAATTGGTAGCTCAAATGCACCGGGTACCCGCACCAGGTCAATATCCTTCTCTGATGTGCCGTGTCTCTTCAGTGCATCAATGGCGCCTTCCGTCAGTTTGCTGGTGATAAAATCATTAAAACGGCTTGTTATAATACAAAATTTCAGGCCCTTGCCAATTAGTTCACCTTCGTAAATATTCATAAAAAACCTCCCTTTGAGATTGACGATTTAAAGAATAAGTAAGTTTATTTAACAGTCACCAGTCATTATCATACTTTTTCCAGCAGGTGGCCGAGTTTTTTCTTTTTTGTCTTCAGGTAGGCACGGTTCTTTTCTCCCGGTTTAATCTCAACAGGTATACGTTCAACCACCTGCAGGCCATAGCCCTCAAGCCCCACTATCTTGCGTGGATTGTTTGTCATCAGTCTGATCTTCTTCACACCTGTATCAACGAGTATCTGTGCGCCTATTCCATAATCTCGCAGATCCGGCTTAAAGCCGAGCCTTATATTTGCCTCAACAGTGTCAAGCCCCTCATCCTGCAGGACATACGCACGGAGTTTGTTGGCGAGTCCTATCCCCCGGCCTTCCTGTCTCATATAAAGTATAACCCCTTTGCCGGCCTCTTCCACTATCTTCATGGCCGAATGGAGCTGGTCTCCGCAATCACACCTTTTTGAACCAAATACATCGCCTGTGAGGCACTCGGAGTGGACCCTTACGAGTGTCGGTTCTTCAGGAGTTATGTCTCCTTTTACAAGGGCAAGGTGCACATTGCTGTCAACCATGTTTTCATATACAATCGCCTTGAAATCTCCACCGTAGGATGTAGGGAGTTTTACCTCCGCGACCCTTTTTACGAGAGTTTCCTTGCGCATGCGGTGTTCAATTAGGTCTTTGACGGTTATGATCTTCAGCTTATGTTTGCCGGCAAACTCCATTAACTGCGGCACCCGTGCCATTGTGCCGTCCTCATCCATTATTTCACAGATGACCCCCGCAGGGTAAACTCCGGCGAGCCGGGCAAGGTCTACTGAACCCTCTGTCTGCCCTGCCCTCTGCAGCACCCCTCCGGGCCTGGACCTGAGGGGGAAAATATGTCCCGGTTTGACGATGTCTTCAGGCCCTGACTTCGGGTTAATGGCTGTAAGGATTGTGGTTGCCCTGTCATGGGCTGAAATGCCGGTAGTTACCCCCCGCTTGGCCTCAATGGATACGGTGAAGGCCGTTCCATAGGGAGATGAGTTTGCATTGGTCATCATGGGGAGCTGAAGCTCATCTATCCTCTCCGGGGTCAGACTGAGGCATATCAGACCCCTGCCATGCTTTGCCATAAAGTTTATAGTCTCCGGGGTCACCTTTTCTGCTGCTATGCAGAGGTCCCCTTCGTTTTCCCTGTCCTCGTCGTCAACAAGGATGATGATCTTTCCCTGCCTGATATCTTCAATGGCCTCTTCTATTGTGTTGAATTTGTACTTGCTTCTCATCCTGCCTCCTTTATTTGTTCATGTTATCTCTTATTGTCTTCTTTAAAGAAATCCGGATTTGCCCAGAATTGATAAAAGTTTATCATCCTTCTCTTCCGTGGTGACGTTTAGAAATTTAGCCACATACTTGCCCAGTATATCGACTTCAAGGTTAACAGTGTCATTAACCCCCTTCTGTGCTATTGTGGTGATGTTTTCAGTATGAGGTATGATTACCACAGTAAAAGAGTCCCTTTCAATATCCACAACAGTGAGGCTAATGCCATCTATTGCAATGGAGCCTTTTTTTACAATGTATTTCGTTACCTCTTCAGGAGCCCCTATCTCGACCTTTACAGTGTCACCAATACGGTGTTTGTGTTTAATTCTGCCCACCCCGTCAATATGACCGGTCACAAAATGTCCGCCAAGCCTGTCCGATGGCCTGAGGGCAGGCTCAAGGTTAACGCGGTCTCCTTTTTTAAGCATGCCGATATTGGAGGTATTTAATGTTTCCGCTGAGAGGTCAAACAGCATAATTCCGTGCTGCAGGGATGTAATCGTAAGGCATACACCATTGACGGAGATGCTGTCACCTATATCAGCAGTCTTTGCAACCTTTTTGGAGAGTATGCCAAGGTGGGCAATCCTGCCCTTTTTATCAATCCCTGAAACTGTTCCCATCTCCTGTACAATCCCTGTAAACATATCTACTCCTTAACATCAACTTCAAAGTCAAGCGGTACCTGATAGTATCCGGCAAGGTCTACCACTTCAGACCAGGATGTGGATATCCTTACCTGTCTATTCGTGACAACCACGTATATGTCTGAGGGTTTGACCGGTATATTCAGGGAACGGGCTTCCTCATAGACCAGGTCTCTGTAACGCTCAGGACCTCTATAACTGAGCCTTGCTATGGCCCTGGCCTCGGATTTTAAGGTAAAATAACGATAGTACGGCATGGTAAACTGATATCCGATATAAACAGAAACGATGAGAAGGATAATACATAAAACCGGTTTTATACTTCCTCTTTCATTTCTGATATTCATTTGACTAATCTCCCTATCCTGTTTAGCCTGGGAAGATGCCGGTTGCTGTCCCAGGACCAGTATATAATAAATGCCTTTCCTTTGACAGCATTGAGGTCAACGAAACCCCAGTACCTGCTGTCATAACTTTGGTCACGGTTATCTCCCATCACAAAGAGCTTGCCATTTGGGACATACAGGGGGCCGAAATTGTCTCTTACATCCATGCCGATGGACCTGATGTCATTGTCAGTGTGCTGGATGTATGGTTCGTTAAGGGGTTTGCCGTTTACATAAACTATTTTGTTTCTCCCCTCAACCACGTCTCCTCCGACTCCGATAACCCTCTTTATAAAATCCCTGTCAGGGTCTTTGGGGTATTTAAATACCACTACATCGTCCCGCCGGGGCTCCCTGAATACCAGTATTTTTTTATCTGTAAAGGGTATCTCTGTGCCGTAAATGAATTTGCTGACCAATATATGGTCACCAACAAGGAGCGTGGGAATCATTGAGCCTGAAGGTATTTTAAATGCCTGTACAACATAGGCCCTGATGATGAGTGCAAGTAAAAGGGCGGTTATTATTGCCTCGGCATACTCACGTATTATTCCCTTTTTTTTCTTCATTCCTTTACCCTCAACACGGCAAGAAATGCCTCCTGTGGAACCTCTATCCTTCCAACCTGTTTCATCCTCTTCTTGCCCTCCTTCTGTTTTTCCAGTAATTTCCTCTTTCTGGAGATGTCACCACCATAGCACTTTGCAATCACGTCCTTCCTGAGGGCCTTGACACTCTCTCTGGCGATTATCTTGCTTCCTATGGCAGCCTGTATAACCACCTCAAAGAGTTGTCTCGGGATGACCTTTCTCAGTCTTTCAGCCACCTCTCTTGCCTTGTAGTAGGCGTTTTCCCGATGCATTATCAGACTCAGGGCATCTACCGGTTCGCCATTCAGCAATATGTCCAGCTTGATCAGGTCTGATTCCCTGTAGCCAACAAACTCATAATCAAGGGATGCATATCCCTTTGAGAGGGATTTCAGCCTGTCATAGAAGTCCCACAATATTTCGCTCAACGGTAATTCGTAGACAATCTTCAATCTGTTTGCACTTATATAAGAGAGGTCCTTCTGTATCCCCCGTTTTTCCTGACAGAGGGTGAGTATATTCCCCACAAAATCCTGTGGCACAAAAATGGTTGCATTTACATAGGGTTCCTCTATCTTAAGGGGCCTCTCCGGCATTCCTGAAGGGTTATCAATAAGGGACAGGTTTCCGTCCTGGTCGGTTACCCTGTAGACCACTGTCGGAGCTGTACTTATTATAGAGAGATTAAACTCCCTCTCGAGTCTCTCCTTGATTATCTCCATATGGAGCAGCCCGAGGAAGCCGCACCTGAAACCAAAGCCAAGGGCCACCGAGCTTTCAGGCTCAAAGTTGAAGGATGCATCATTAAGCCTCAGCTTCTCAAGGGCCTCTCTCAGTAACTCGTATTTTGATGACTCCACCGGATAGAATCCGCAAAAGACCATTGGCTTTACATCCTTGTATCCCGGGCAGCGTTTGGCGGCAGGTCTTGATGCATCCGTGATGGTGTCCCCTATATTTGTATCCTGAACATCCTTTATGCCGGCAACAATGTAACCAACCTCGCCAGCCGAGAGACTGCCGGTTTTCTTTACCACCGGTGTGAATATTCCCACATCTGCAACCTCAAATTCCTTTTTCGAGGACATGAGCCTGATCCTCATTCCGGGACGTACGGTTCCTTCAAAGACCCTTACAAGCACTATAACACCCCTGTAGCTGTCAAACCAGGAATCAAACATGAGGGCCTTAAGCGGCGCAGAAACATCTCCTGTTGGGGGAGGGATTTTCTTCACTATGGTCTCAAGTATCTCCTCTGTGCCACTGCCCTGCTTTGCAGAGGCAAGTATTACTTCGGAGCAATCAAGCCCCACTACGTTCTCTACCTGCTCTTTCACCCGTTCAGGGTCAGCCTGCGGTAGATCGATCTTGTTGATGACGGGGATTAATTCAAGGTCGTTTTCAATGGCAAGATAGGCATTTGCCAGAGTCTGTGCCTCCACCCCCTGAGAGGCGTCAACCACAAGGAGCGCCCCCTCACAGGAGGCAAGGCTGCGGGAGACTTCATAGGAGAAATCCACGTGTCCGGGTGTATCTATGAGATTGAGAATATAGGTTTCACCGTCTTTTGCCCTGTAGGATAGCCTTACGGCATGGGCCTTGATGGTTATGCCCCTCTCTTTTTCAAGGTCCATGGAGTCCAGAACCTGCTCCGACATCTCCCTTTCCGTAAGGGCACCTGTGAATTCAAGTAACCTGTCGGCAAGTGTGGATTTGCCGTGGTCGATGTGTGCTATTATTGAAAAATTTCTGATATGTTTAGTCATTAGCTCTTGGTTTTATCGAATACCAGGCAGGCTGACCCGATCACCCCGGCATCGTCTTTCAGTAGTGATGGAAGTATTTTTGTGGACCCGTATAGTTCGGGGAAAGCCCTTTTTGATGCCTCTTTGATTGCCGTCTCTACGTATATATTCCAGGCACCGATAAGTCCCCCTGCAAGGATGACGGCTTCAGGGCTGAAGATGTTGATTGCACTGGCAATTCCTACGCCGAGGTATCTTCCGGCCGTCTTCAGTGTTTCCCTTGCCAGGTTGTCTCCTTCAAGGGCATAGCTGTAAATATCTTCAGGGGAGATTTTGTATGCGTTTCCCTCACAGCAGCCCTTCATCAGGCTTTCAGTCCCGTTTTCAATCAACTCAACCGCCCTTTCTGTCATCGCCCTGGCAGATGCATAGGACTCAAGGCACCCATTGTTTCCACAAAGGCATCTAACCCCTTCTGCCTCTATGCTGATGTGTCCGAGCTCGGCGGCAATATCCAGCAGGTGTCCGTCATAAATAACACCGCCGCCTATGCCTGTGCCCAGCGTGAAGAGGACAAAGGACTTAAATTCTTTGCCGGCTCCAGCCCATTTTTCACCCAGCGCTGCTGCATTGGCATCGTTTTCGATATAAACGGGCAGGGAAAATCTCTCTCTGATGCCGTCTATAAAGCCTATTCCTTCAACGGAGGGGAGGTTTGGAGACCGTTTTACAATCCCCTTCTCTCTCTCGATAACACCCGCCACACCAATCCCTATTCCCGCTACATCGTCTGAGTAAAACCTGTCGATAGCAGAGACGAGTGAATCAAAGATATTCCCGGTGGATGCGGTTTTGACCCGCTCCACTATCTCTCCTTCCCTGTTCACCAGTGCGACCCTCAGATTGGTTCCGCCTATGTCTGCGCCTATGGCATATCTTTTATGTTTCATCTGCTTTCAACGTCAGGATGAATTTTGCGGGCATCCTGTCTTAACAGGTTCTGCCTTAAATCTCCCTGAGTGTCCCCCTGTCTTGTAAAATGGTTGTAGTTGTATGCATATAACTTATTATTTTAACACAGTTTAACCATGAGCTGCAAAATAGAGCTGAAAATTAATCTTAGAAGCCTTTGTTCTGTTTTGCCTTTGTGACCACCTTCAATATGTCTTCCGGTGTGAAGGGTTTTTCGACATATTCAAAGGCCCCTAATTTTATTGCCTCAACCGCCGTGCTTATTGTTCCGTAACCCGTGATGATTATCACCTGGATATCCGGCCAGCGCTCCTTTATGATCTTTAATACTTCAAGCCCATCCATATCGGGCATTTTAAGGTCTGTCAGGACTACATCAAAGTGTTCATTTTCAAGCAATTTTATCGCCTCATCTCCACGTGAAGTCGCCACTACATCATAGCCTTCCGGCGTTAACACCCTCTGGCAACTTATCCTGACTATAGCCTCGTCATCTATTACAAGAACCCTCCCCTTGCTCATCTTTTTCCTCCTTTCCTCAGGTCTCCTATCCCTTCGGATATATCTTTCCTCAGTGCAGAGAGTACCCCCGGATAATTTATGGGCACCTCATCGAGTTGTCTCTTGATCTCTGCGGTATTGAGCATATATTCATTATTGTCGATCCTGTATTTGAATATCAGGTCAATATCAGGGTTTCCGGCAATAAGTGCCATTATTGTAGATGTTAGGTCACCCAGGGGTTTTCTGTCAACGTGACTCAGGGAGAAGAAGGCCTGAAGGGTGGTTCCCTTTCCAACTTCAGAATGAACAGTGATGTTGCCGCCAGCCTCACGGGCCGACTGTGCGAGCAGGGGGATGCCAAGCCCTGTCTTTTTCCCTTTTGTGGTAAAGAAGGGGTCTGCTAAACTCTTCAGTGTCTCTGTATCCATGCCCCTGCCGTTGTCTTTTATGGTCAGTCTGAGGGTGTCGCCTCTTGTATCTTCTTCAACCGATATAACTATCCTGTTTGCCCCGGCATCAATTGAGTTCAGGGCAATGTCGAGTATATGCATGGAGATGTCCTGCATTTCAGAACCTTACCTCCCTGCCCTCCTTTCCTGACAAGGCAAGGACAATCTCCTCAAATGAGGCATCTTTCATTATAAACTCTGTAGCAGCACGGCCGATGTCCGATACATGATGGGCATCAGATGAGGTGATCCAGGGATACCTGTCATATATGCCAAACATTTTTAAGGCCCTCTGCCTTTCTGTTCTGAAAGATATCTCGAGTGCATCAAACTTCAGGGAATCATGGATAAAGCCCAGTTGAGTCAGGATACTGAATGCCTCCCTGTCAATGTGGCAGGCAACTGTGATGCCTCCAATGTCATGGATGATGTTGATGGCCTCTTTGACTCCGAGCCCCGTGGCATCCATAAGTACCCGGTCATTAAACCTGATGACCTCGTCCTCTTCGTTGACAACGACCTGTTCATAAAGTATACGTTTGTTGCCGGTCAGAGGGAGGTCATTGTAGGCAATCTCCTGAAGTCTCATGACGGACTCCATGTCAGGAAAGAGGGCCAGGATATGGACCTCTTCAACGGTTGTCAGTTCCATGCCCGGAATGACCGTTATCTCACCGTTCGCCTTTATGGCAGACGGTATGTTTTCTGCAGTGTTATGATCAGTGATTGCAATGATGTCCAACCCCTCTTCAATGGCTCTTGATACCACCCTCGCGGGGGTCATGTCAAGCTCGGCGCATGGAGACAGGCAGGTGTGAATATGGAGGTCAGCCCTGTAAGTTCTGAACATTTAGAATCTGGTATAGCTTGCCTGCAGTTTCAAAAGCTGACTTGCCGGTAAGCAGTATGGGGATATCTTCTGAAACCGCCTTGTCCATGGTATCGGCATCCGGCATCCGGCCGTTGACTATTACTATTGCTGAGAGATTTTTGAAGACTGCTACAGCTACAATATTAACGTGTGTCTGAAGTGTTATCCAGATGTTTCCCTCCCCGGCGTTTGCCATCACATCACTCAGGAGGTCTCCCACATAGGCACCGCTTACCTCACGTTCATGCCCCACGGCAGGGGTGAGAGGTCTAAGGGACAGTATCTCAGCTATTTCTTTCAGTTTCATCGTTTGATTATCATCTCAACTGTAGTGCCCTCACCGACAACAGAGTCTATTCTGAAGATGTCGGCGTTTTTTTTCATGTTCGGCAGTCCCATGCCTGCACCCCACCCCATCTCTCTTACCCAGTCCGGTGCAGTAGAATAGCCCTCCTGCATTGCCAGTTCAATATCCTCAATTCCGGGACCCATGTCCTGTGCAATTATCCGTATCTCTTCCGGTGATATAATGTACCTGAGTATGCCTGCAGTGGCATATATCATAATGTTCATTTCTGCCTCAAATGTGGCAATGGCAACCCTCCTGACAAATTCATCTTCAACCCCGGCGTTTAACAGGATGGTCTTGAGCTCAGTGGATGCCTCACCAGCATGGCTGAAGTCTCCGCCTACAATATGAAAACTGCCTTCATAGGTTTTGTCTGTCATAACCTTTATCTGACAACAGACTGCCCCTTACTTTTCTCACCATGAAGGGGGGGCATGTAAATATGTACCTGTTTTTTCATTCAGGACAACACCTGAGTCCCTTTTCATATAGTTTACCACAGGCAGTAAACATTGAGTAGGGTGTGATAAGAAGGGTGATCTTCTTCTTTCGAGCGAGTTCAATTGTATGTGTGTCCGGTTCTTTTCCCCTTGTGAAGACAACGACCTTTATGTCGGCAATGTCGGATGTCCTTATTGCCTGCTGCTTTGCAAGGCCTGTGATAAGTACGGAGTTCCCCCTTGAATAGTACAGGACGTCACTCATGAGGTCAGTTGCACATGCCCACTCGATTTCAGCCTCGTAATCCCGCGAGTTGGTTATTATAACCGCATCGAGGAGCCGGATAATCTCTTTCAATCTCATTTTGGTCTTGGAATCCCGTGTTTTTTTATAAGGGCATGGAAGTTTGACCTCTGCATTCCAACGTCACTTGCCGCCCTTGATATATTCCATTCGTTTCTCTTCAGTGCCTCTGCAATGAAGACCCTCTCCACTTCCTCAGTGGACTTTTCCCTGAGGTCTTTTTTTATCTCTTTCAGCTCTTCGATACTCCGGGGAATCTGCTCAGTTTTCGAAAGCGTGAGGAAGCTGAGGGTTTCTGGCTTGATGGTATCGTTGTCCGCAAGGAGTATTGCCCTCTGGATCGTATTTTCCAGTTCACGTATATTGCCCGGCCATCTGCAGGAGCTGAGAATCCTCAT
The DNA here is from genome assembly GCA_035873375.1 of Nitrospirota bacterium. Classification (NCBI taxonomy): domain Bacteria; kingdom Pseudomonadati; phylum Nitrospirota; species Nitrospirota bacterium. The sequence continues at coordinate 76,614 of JAYWMQ010000027.1, forward strand.
GGCCTCCGCTGAGATGCTCTTAACATCTTTTCCTAATTCGTCAGAATATTTCTTCAGGAAGTGATATGCAAGGAGGGGGATATCTTCCCTCCTCTCCCTCAGTGGGGGGACATGAATGGGAAAGATGTCAAGCCTGTAAAAGAGGTCTTCCCTGAAAGTGCCCGCCTTTACCATGGCAGAAAGGTCTTTATTTGTTGCGGTTATGAACCTTGTATCAACCTTGGAGGCCTTTTTGTCTCCAACAGGCCTGTATTCTTTTTCCTGCAGTACCCTGAGCAGTTTTGACTGGAGTGACAGCGGCATGTTTCCGATCTCATCAAGGAAGAGGGTTCCCCCCTCAGCCTCTTCTATCAGGCCCTTCTTGTCAGTAACAGCACCTGTAAAAGCCCCCCTTTTATGTCCAAAGAGTTCAGACTCTATTAACTCGCCAGCCAGGGTTCCGCAATCTATGACCACAAAAGACTTCTCCCTGCGAGGGCTGTTATAGTGGATGGCCCTTGCAACGAGTTCCTTTCCTGTCCCGCTCTCCCCGGTAATCAGTACCGTGCTTGCAGTGGGGGCCACAGTGCCAATCAGTCTGAAGACCTTCTCCATTGCCTTTGAGGTTCCAACTATGTTTTTTATGTATTGAGCAGAGAGTTCTTTTTTGAGGCGTATATTTTCTTCTCTGAGTCTCTTTCTCTCAATGGCCCTTCCGGCAAGGGATACCAGCTCTTCCGGCCTGAAAGGCTTTTCTACATAATCATAGGCGCCTAACTTCATTGCCTCCACAGCAGTAGAGACAGTTCCGTAACCGGTCATGAGTATCACCTCTGTGTCCGGATAGACTTCCTTTATCTCCTTGAGAAGCTCTATCCCGCTTGCATCAGGCAGCTTGAGGTCTGAGAGTACCAGGTCAAAAGTCGTTACTTCCATAAGCTTCAGTGCGCTCCCGGCATTTTCTGCCTCTGAAACCCTGTATCCCTGGGGCTGCAGAAGCTTTCTGCAGCTTGCCCTTACGATCTCTTCGTCATCGACTATGAGTACCCTTGCCTTGTTTTTTAATTGCATCCGTCAACAGGACCTGTCCGTCCGTTATTTTTCAGATTAAGATTCTCCTCCCCTTTAGTCGATGGAGAGAGTTCAGGGATTCAATTGTAATAGCGTATTTGTTTATTGCAATTCTTTTGGAGATGATCCCTGAATTTTATCGGTATCCGCTTCCCTTGTTGGCCTGGGCAGTCTTATAAAGAAACTGGTGCCCTTGCCGAGGGTGCTCTCTACCTTGATATGTCCGCCATGTTTTCTTACTATGCCATGAGTTACAGCGAGCCCGAGGCCTGTACCTTTTCCTACCGGTTTAGTGGTAAAAAAAGGTTCGAATAGCTTGCTCATATGCTCTTCAGGTATTCCTGGGCCTGTATCAGTGAACTCTATCTCGATGAATTCCTTTCCATCTTCGGTTATCAGTCTCGTTGCTATGGTGATTTGTCCCCTGTCGTTCATGGCGTCGGCAGCATTGATGAGAAGGTTCATAAAGACCTGTTGAAGCTGCGAGGCGTCACCTACAATGCGCGGCAGGTCATGGGAGAGGTCGGTGATGATCTTTATATTATGAAATTTAGCCTGATTCTGGATGATCTCAAGGGTATGTCTGATGGTGTTATTTATATCAATATCCGCGCGCTCCGCAGGAATGGCCCTTGAAAAACCAAGAAGGCCTTTTATTATCTTTGAGCAACGCTCTGCCTGCTCTATGATCACCTCAAGGTCTTCCCTGTCCATCCTGTTTTCAGGGGGCGTCCTCTTGAGCATCAGGTGTGCAAAGGTTACAATCCCGGTGAGGGGGCTGTTAATCTCATGTGCAACACCTGCTGCCATGCGTCCAAGTGAGGCAAGCTTTTCAGTGTGTATAAGCTGTTCCTGTCCCCGCCTGATCTCCTCGGTCTTTTTCGCAACTTCGGCCTCGAGTTCTTTTGCCCAGTTCTCCAGCTTCTGCCTGGCATTTCTCAGCTCCCGTGTCATGGAGTTAAAGGTCTCGGCAAGCATCCCCAGCTCGTCACGTGTCTTTATATCCACCCTGTGGTTGAGGTCTCCCTTTGAGACGCGTTGCATCCCTTCTGCCAGGAGCTGGAGGGGATTTATCAGTATCTTCCAGAGTATGATGCAGAGCACTATACAGAAGAAGAAGGTGAAGATGATCCCGAAGGTAATGGTCTCTATTTTCTGTTTCCTGAGGGTGCTGTCAATGCCGGAGAGGGAATAATCTGTTTCCAGAATTCCGAGAATCTTCTTGTCGGCCGTGTGGTAATGGCATGAGGCAGTGTAGCAGCTTTTCTGATTAACAATGGGACGCAGGAACCTCAATACCCGTCCGTGGTCATCCTTTATGATTGTCCACATACTGTTGTCCTGCATCTTCAGTGTTTCATGCGGCTTGTCGGGATTTGTGTGGCAGAGCCTGCAGGAGGAATTGATATCAATCTTCTTTCCGATCATTTTCCTGTCACTTGAGAAGCGAACCTCTCCCTGAAGATTGTAGATCTTGATGTTCTTGACATCTTCTGATGAACCAATGGTCTCGATAGTATCCTGAATGGTTCCAATCTGGCGGGTATGCATATTTATAAATATGCTCTTCTCTATCATTGCGGTGTATGCTGCTGTATGGCGTATGGAGTTGTTGAGGAATTCCTGCTCCCCGCGTATGATTATCATGTACCAGAAGATTGAACTCCCTGTTAATACGAGGATACCGATGGCAACTATCAACTTCAGGCTTAAGGAGTGGCGGGATTTCTTTGCGATCAGGTCCTTGAGGAAGTTAATTTTCCCCTTGAAATCAAAAACCATTTTCAGCCCCTTGCAGAAGTGCAGAAGTTATGTAAGTGCTTCAATAGTTACACTATTTTACACTTTACATTTAAACTCTACTATAAACCGGAACTGAAAATCCAGTTCCGGGATTTTAATATAAAGTGAAGTCGTAGCTTTGGCTTTCTGTCAAGGTAGAACTTTAATTTTTTTTATTGACAAAGCCATCTTTTTTATTGTATATATGTACCCATGCCAGGAAGCTATTTGCCATCAAGCTACCTACCCGTACTGATTTTTCTTGTCATCTCCCTTGCCTTCGGACTCGGTGCCCTTATTATGGGCAGTATGTTCAGATTAAAGAGACCTTATGAAGAGAAACTCATGCCATATGAATCGGGGATTACACCTGTTGGTGAACCCCGGTACAGGTTCTCTGTCAGGTTTTATGTGATAGCCATGCTCTTTGTTGTGTTTGATGTGGAGGTCATTTTTCTCTATCCCTGGGCTGTTGTTTTTGACAAGCTTGGTCTATTTGCATTTATAGAGATGATTATCTTTATCTTTGTGCTCCTTGTGGGCTATGTGTATGCATGGAGAAAAGAGGCGTTTACGTGGGAATAAGGAGTCTTTTCGATGATAATTGATACTGCAGCCACAATGGTGGAGGTTGAAGAAGGGGTTAAGATAATTCCCGGTGCCAATACCATTATCACCACTATGGACAAGCTCATCAACTGGGGGAGGGTCTCTTCACTCTGGCCCGTCACTTTTGGGCTTGCCTGCTGTGCCATTGAGATGATGACCGCCGGTTCAAGTCATTATGACGTTGACCGTCTTGGCATGATCTTCAGGGGGTCTCCGAGGCAGGCAGACCTTCTTATAGTTGCAGGAACCGTTACCAAAAAGATGGCACCGGTTGTCAGGAGGATTTACGACCAGATGCCGGAGCCGAGGTATGTGATATCCATGGGGAGCTGTGCATGTACGGGTGGTATCTTCCGTTCCTACAGCACTGTTCAGGGTTGTGACAGCTTCCTTCCTGTGGATGTATATGTGCCTGGCTGTCCACCAAGACCCGAGGCACTTATGTACGGAATTGGAAAGTTGCAGGAAAAGATCAGAAAGGAGTATTTCCGTTGGAGCCGCTGGAGATAACCGAGAGGATTAAAGAGAGATTTCCTGATGAAGTTCTGGATGTCATTGAGTTCAGGGAACAGCTCGCCGTGGTGATAAAAAAGGAGAGAATTGTTGAGCTCTGCCGCTGGCTGCATGATGAGCCTGATCTTGGATTTGACTACCTTAAAGACATCTGCGGAGTGGACTATCTCGGTAAGAAACCCGTGAGGTTTGAGGTCGTTTATACATTATACTCACTGAGACACCGGCACATGCTGAGGCTGAAGGCCGCGGTTAGTGAGGATGCGGCTTATATTGACAGTGTGGTGCCTGTCTGGATTGGCGCCAACTGGCATGAGAGGGAGTGTTACGACATGTACGGCATAAGGTTTAATGGTCATCCTGATCTCAGCAGGGTTTTGATGCCTGAGGACTGGGAGGGCCATCCACTCAGGAAGGACTATCCTGAAGGGGGGCCTGAGAGGGAGTGGCAGGGCTTTCAGGAGGTTCTTGACAAGGCTCAGAAGCTTAAGGAGTTTTCGTGGAAGGGATAGAGAAGCCGCTTCAGACTAAAGAGCTTACCGTCAGTATGGGCCCCCAGCACCCATCCACTCACGGTGTTCTCAGACTCGTCCTCGAACTTGATGGAGAGACTGTCGTTAAATGTACCCCCCATGTGGGTTATCTTCACCGCGGGGTTGAAAAACTTGCCGAGGGAATGACCTACCTGCAGGCATTGCCGTTGTCGGACAGGCTTGATTATATATCTTCAATGTCCAATAATGTTGGCTACTGTCTTGCAGTGGAAAGGCTTTTCGGGATCGAGGCACCTGACAGGGCAAAATTTATCAGGACAATAGTCTGCGAGATGACCCGTATCAGCAGCCATATCATATGGGTTGCCACCCATGCCCTTGACCTTGGTGCAATGACCGTATTTTTATACTCTTTCAGGGAGAGGGAGTGGTTGCTTGACCTCTTTGAGATGCTCTGCGGTGCAAGGCTGACAGTGAGTTATCCGAGGATCGGAGGGGTCAGAAACGATGTCTCCCAGGAGTTCCTCGACAGCCTCTATAAATTTACCGACGAGTTTCCAAAGAGGATTGAGGAGTATGAGACCCTTATTGACAAGAACCGTATCTGGCTTGGAAGGACAAAGGGTATAGGAGTGATCTCGGCTGAGGAGGCAATAAACTGGGGTCTCAGCGGGCCGGTACTCAGGGGATCCGGAGTTGATTATGATATAAGAAAACGTTTCCCTTATGATGCCTACGACAGGGTGGACTTTGATGTGCCATTGGGCAGGAACGGGGATGTATATGATAGATACCGCTGCAGGATGGAGGAGCTGAGACAGTCCGTCAGGATAATCAGACAGTGTATTGAGAGACTGCCGCGTGGCCCTGTAATGACCCCTGACGCACCTAAGTTCACGTTGCCGCCAAAAGAGAGGGTTCTGGCGGATATGGAATCATTGATACACCACTTTGTACTGATAACAAAGGGGCCCATGGCTGCCCCGGAAGGTGAGATATACGTTGCCACCGAGGTTCCAAAGGGTGAGCTTGGTTTCTATATTGTAAGTGATGGTACAGGAAAGCCTTACAGAATGAGGGTAAGGGCCCCTTCCTTTGTCCATGTCTCGTTACTTCCGAGGCTCTGTGAGGGGGGGCTGGTGGCTGATGTTGTAGCCAATATAGGCACAATCGATATAGTGCTTGGAGAATGTGACAGGTAACAATATAAAAAGCTGAAAATCAGGAAAACTAACATATTCAGGAAAACTAACATATCATGGATATTTTTGAAGAGATAAGAGCTTTAACAGAGAAATACCCCGACCGGAGGGGTGCCCTGCTCCCTGCACTCTATGTTGCACAGGAAGATGCGGGCTGGCTGAGCCAGGAGGCACTCGACAGGGTCTCCAATGCCCTGAACCTGCCGCAGGCCACTGTAAAGGGGGTTGCAACCTTTTATTCCATGTATAAACACCGGCCCATGGGGCGTCATCTTATACAGTTATGCACAAATGTTGCCTGCATGATTATGGGAGCGGAAAGCCTTGTGGACTTCCTGAAGGGTAAATATGGACTTGAACCCGGAGGCACGACCGTGGACGGAAGGTTTTCACTGGTAATAATGGAGTGCATAGGAGCCTGTGACAGGGCCCCTGCAATGCTTGTGGATACGGACTTTCACTCTGACCTTACAGAGGACAATATAGTGGAGATGCTTGAGGAGTATAAATAAAACTTGAATTATCTGGTCACGGGAAATCTGTAGCAAGTATTTTTGTTTAGTAATCAATCAGTGTGAATTAGTGTCCATTCGTGGCTGAACTTATTGAAATTATGGAAAAATTTCTGTTAAAAAACATCGAAAATCCGTCTTCGGCCAGCCTTGAGGAGTACGTGGGGGCTGGTGGTTACGGGTCCCTGAACAAGGCCCTTCAGATGGAGCCTTCGGATATTATTGCAGAAGTCAAGGCAGCAGGGCTGAGGGGCAGGGGTGGGGCAGGTTTTCCTACTGGTATGAAGTGGGATTTTGCCTCCAGAGACACGAAGTTCCCGAAATACCTTATCTGTAATGCTGATGAAGGCGAGCCAGGGACTTTTAAGGACAGGCCCATACTCGAAAAAAATCCGCACCTCCTTATTGAAGGGATGGTTATATCTGCCCATGCACTTAAGTCAGAAAGGGGCTACATATACCTCAGGGGTGAGTACCCCCATGCAAGGATTGTCCTTGAGAAGGCAATTGAAGAGGCGTATGCAAAGGGATATCTTGGAGATAATATAGCCGGGAAGGGGGTTGGGTTTCACCTTAGCGTTCATCAGGGTGCCGGGGCCTATATCTGCGGAGAGGAGACTGCACTGATCGATTCAATAGAGGGCAGGAGGGGACAGCCGAGGATCAAGCCTCCTTTTCCCGTTAATGTCGGTGCCTGGGGAATGCCTACAATTGTCAATAATGTGGAGACCCTTGCGAACATACCGTTAATTGTCTCCATAGGTGCTGAAAAGTATGCTGAAATAGGAAACCCTGAATGTCCCGGGCCGAAACTCTTTTCTGTAAGCTGCTGTGTTGAAAGACCAGGTGTTTATGAGTTACCGATGGGAACCACCCTCAAGGAGATTATATATGACCATGCCGGGGGTGTCCGGGGTGGCCGGGAACTCAAGGCAGTGATCCCCGGAGGTATCTCAACGCCGGTACTGACGCCGGATGGTATCGACTGCCCCATGGATTTTGTTAATCTTCCAAAGCGCGGCAGTATGCTTGGTTCAGGTGCGGTAATGGTCTTTGATGACACGGTATGCCTGGTGAAGGTCTGCTGGCGGGCGATGAAGTTTTTCGAACATGAATCATGCGGTAAATGTACACCCTGCCGCGAGGGTACCGGGTGGTTGAGAAATATCCTTGAAAGAATCGAGGGTGGTTTCGGCCGCGAGGGTGATATAGAGCTGCTGCAGGATATAGCACTCAGTATTACGGGTAAGACCTTCTGTCCATTGGGTGATGGCGCAGCAGGTGTTGTGCTCGGGTTTATAAAGAATTTCTCCGATGAGTTCATGTATCATATCACGAATAAAAAATGTATGGTAAATAAAGACTCTCAGAGTGCTGGATAATCAGGGGTTATGGGCTTAAAAACTGAAGCTTATGACCTGTAACCTGTAACCGGAATAAAAGGAAGATGATTAAGGTAACCATAGACGGAAGAGATGTTGAGCTTGAAAACCCTGTGACTGTCCTTGAGGCGGCAAAACAGGCGGGTATCATCATACCAACGCTCTGTTACTTTGAGGGACTTACACCATTTGGCGGTTGCAGGCTCTGCCTTGTGGAGGTAGAGAAGCTTCCCAAACTGCAGACTTCATGCACCCTTATGACGGCAGACGGGATGGTGGTCAGGACAGAGACTGAGCAGATTAAGGCTGCAAGACGCTCGATACTCGAATTTCTGCTCATCAACCACCCCCTTGACTGTCCCTTTTGCGACAAGGCAGGGGAGTGCGATCTGCAGGACCTTGTTGCACGCTACGGGCCTGAGGCAGGCCGCTTTGCCGAGGGCAAGAGACGGCATCCGGAGAGTTTTGATGACCCGATTATTGTGAGGAATATGGAGAGGTGTGTGCTCTGTACGCGATGTGTAAGGATGTGCAACGACCTTCAGGCCTCATATTCCATTTCAGTGACAGGAAGGGGCAGCCATTCATTTGTAGAACCCTTCTCCGGTGGTAAATACAACTGTGAATATTGCGGCAACTGCCTCACGGTATGTCCTGTTGGTGCGATAATGTCAAGGCTCCACAGGCACACTTACAGACCCTGGTTTGTTGAGAAGGAGATAGAGACCGTATGTGGTTTCTGCGGGGTAGGTTGTTCCATGGTTCTGCAAATGAGGGAGAATTCCATAATAAGGGCCATACCGAGGACGGAGGTAGGGTTCAACAAAGGTCTCTTGTGTGTAAGGGGTCGATTCGGTTATGAAAGTATTGAAAGTGAAGAGCAGCTTACAACCCCCCTTATGAGGGTGGATGGAGACCTGAAGCAGGTAAGCTGGGAAGAGGCGATTACCTTTATAGCAAGACGTCTTAAAGAGATAAAGGAGACTTTTGGTGGGAAGGCAATCGGTGCTGTTGCATCGGGAAGATGCACAAATGAAGATAATTACATGCTGCAGAAATTTATCAGGTTTGTCATTGGTTCAAACAACATTGACTCCTCTGCGAGGAATTATTATGCCCCGGCAGAGACCTATCTTGAGAGTATATTCGGCCAGGGAATTACGGCAAACCTTATCTCCGGGATAGCCAATTCAGATGGTGTCCTTGTTGTTGGTGGCGATCCCACGGCGATAAATCCAATACTCGGGCTTCAGATAAGGGCTTCGTGGAGAGGTGGCGGTAAGGTTATAGCCCTTGGCGTCCCTGGAGGGTTAAAGAGGTTTGTAGCTTACGAATTGATGCCCACGCCATATTCAGAGGAGATTGTGCTCTCAGCCATTGTGGGCAGACTCCTGAAAGGCAAGACGTTCAGTGGTGAAAATGCGGTAGTAGAGGCCAAACTCAGGAGCCTCAGAATGCCTTCGGATGAGGAGCTGAGTGTGACCGGCATATCACCTGAAGATATTGCGAGGGCTTCTGATGACCTTGCAGGGATGGCAACTCCTGTTGTAGTTATAGGTCCTGATATCATACAGAGGGAAAGGGCATCCAAAAACCTCTTCCTTCTTGGAGCGATAGCCTATCTGATAAATGCGAGGATTTTCCTCCTTTCCGAGAGACCGAATTACCAGGGTGTGATGGATATGGGGTGTCTGCCGGATTTCCTTCCGGGTGGAAGGCCTGTTGAGCTTGAGATGTTCAGGCACAAGATAGAAGGTGCACTGGATTTGAAGGCCCCGTCGGATAAGGGATTGACCTTTTTTGAGATGATAAATGAGGCGGAATCAGGGGGGCTGAAGGCACTCTATGTTATGGGTGAAAATCCCCTCTTTAATATTCCCGACAGTGCAAGGGTGAAGAAGGCCCTTGGAAACCTGGACCTGCTTGTGGTCCAGGATATTCACCTTACGGAGACTGCCGAGATTGCGGATGTGGTTTTGCCTGCAACGGCCTGGCCTGAAAAAGAGGGGACATTTACAAACCTTGAAAGACGGGTGCAGAGGGTCAGGAAGGCCAGAAGAGGCAAGCTGGCATCATATGGCAGAGATGACTGGAAGATTATTGCAGATATCGCAGAGAGATTCGGAATGACGAAGAAATACCGCAGGGTGGAGGATGTGTGGGAGGAGATAATGCATGTCTCGGCCCTGCACACCGGGCTCGGTTACGAGGATATCGCAGACGGAAAGGCCGTTTGGCCCTATTCCGGCGAGCCCCTGAGGGGGATGGAAGGTGATTTTTCAGTAGAGGGGCTTGAGGATCTGCCCCGTGTCCAGGATTCCGAAAAGCCTTATTTAATGATAGAGAAACCATTGTATCACTCTGGTACATTTAGCCGGAGGTCCAGTGCCCTGCTCAGTATTTATCCGGAGCCTTGTTTAATGATAAACCCCTTGCTGTCAGAGAGGCTTGGACTTGCAGAGGGTGAGAGGGCAAGGATAAGCAATAAACGGGGTGTGCTTGAGCTGAAGGTGAAATTAAATAAAGATGTGCCTGATGGTCAAGTGCTGCTTTCCAATACCTTTGAGGGATTCGGGGCTATGAGTTTGATTGGGTTCTCGATAGATTCAGCTATCGGGTCTCTGTACATCAGGGATAATTCCGTGAGGGTGGAGAAGGTGCTGGTATGAGTGTCTTTGAGTTTTTGATGCAGCCGGGGAGCTTTGATATCATATTGAATATAGGGGCTATTGTCCTCAAGATAGTTATTGTTGTTGCCGTGGCCATGTTTCACGTTGCATATGCAACCTATTTTGAGCGCAAGGTGATAGGGCATATGCAGGTGCGGATGGGACCGATGGAGGTGGGGCCACACGGACTGCTGCAGCCTATTGCAGACATGCTCAAGCTCTTCTTCAAGGAGGATATCATCCCCGCAAATGCGGACAAGCCGGTCTTTTATCTGGCACCCGTAATATCACTGACAGCTGCACTGTCATCACTTGCAGTCATCCCCTTTTTTGACGGTTTTGTTATAGCCAATATAAACATCGGGCTCTTGTTTATACTTGCCGTTTCATCGGTGGGGACATATGGAATAATCCTTGCCGGGTGGGCATCTTCTTCAAAATACTCCTTTCTTGGCAGTCTCAGGTCCGCTGCCCAGGTTATCAGTTATGAGGTGGCAATGGGGCTTAGCCTTGTGGGTGTGATAATGATGGCAGGCTCACTGAACCTTACAGATATTGTTCGCGCTCAGGCCGACTATCCCACAGGCATGTTTGCAGTTCCCCAGATACTCGGATTCTTTGTGTTTATTGTCGCAGCGGGAGCAGAGACAAACAGGTCTCCTTTTGATCTCCCGGAGGCGGAGAATGAGCTTGTGGCAGGCTATTTTGTGGAATACAGCGGTATGAGGTTTGCCCTCTTTTATGCTGCAGAATATATAGGAATGATGATAATGGGCTCTCTTGCCGTTACATGCTTTCTTGGTGGCTGGACGATTCCACATTTTATTACAAGGGTGCTTCCGTTCCTCGAACATGTTCCCGGAATTGTCTGGTTTCTGCTGAAGCTCTATTTTACCATCTTCTTTTATTACTGGATAAGGGCCACTCTGCCGAGGTACAGGTATGACCAGCTTATGGGCATAGGATGGAAGCTGCTGATTCCGCTTGCACTGCTGAATATACTGATAACAGGGATAATAAAGATAGCTATTTAATTATTTTCCATTTTTCATTGGGTATTTGTCATGTATTATTGATAAAAACCGGAAAATGGTAAATGACAATTCGGGAGAAGAGATGACGTTGAAGGAGCTGATAAGAAAGGTCTTTTTTGTTGAGATAGTCAAGGGTATGGCCCTGACCCTCAGCAGGTTTTTTACAAAACCTGTTACAAGGAGGTATCCCAAGGAGAAGAGATCGATAGCCATAGGGTTCAGGGGGCTCCATGCGCTTGTGCGTAACCCGGCAACAGGTGATGCAAAATGTGTGGGTTGTGGACTCTGTGCAGCGATATGCCCCTCGAGATGCATCAATGTCTATACCTCGGAGGGCTCAGAACATCAGAAGGTGGTGGACAGATATGAGGTAGAAGTCCTCAGGTGTGTTTTTTGTGCCTTATGTGTTGAGGCATGCCCCTATGGGGCTATAGCCCTGACTCCCCATTATGAGTATGCAGACTACAGCAGGGATGCTATTTACATGACAAAAGAGAGACTCCTTGAAAACTGGGATAAATATATGGGTGAAGACGGGGCCCGGTATTTTGACACTTTCTGGAACCCCAAGGATGCCCATTATAAAACACCTAAAGGTCAGGCGATGTTTAAGGGAAGAATAATAGGAGGCTTCAGTGGTTGAGTGGTTTTTTGGATACCTTGCAGGAGCTGTCATCCTTCTGTCCCTCCTTGTTGTCTTAAGCCGGAATCCCGTGCATAGCGTGTTATGGATGCTCCTGATGTTTCTGCACGTGGCAGGACTTTATCTGCTGCTCAATGCAGAGTTCCTGGCTGCCACTCAGGTGATTGTTTATGCAGGGGCCATACTGGTCCTATTCCTCTTTGTCGTTATGCTGCTGAACCTGAAAGAGGAGTTGAGGGTTAAGCAGTTTACAGGCGGGTGGCCTGTCAGGCTTTTAATTGCAGCAGGCATTCTGATTGTCCTGAAGAAGGGGTTTGAGGGATTCAAGGTTGGGTTTAAGGGGCCCTGGAGTATTGAGGCTATTGAGAAGGCAACACATACAAAGGCGCTTGGGAGTGTGCTTTTTACAGAGTATGTGCTGCCTTTCGAGATTGCCTCTCTGATCCTCCTTGTAGCAATAATAGGTGCTGTGTTTCTTGCAAAGAAGCGCGCTCAGGATGTGACCGGCGGGAAGTAACGTTAAGCGGTGACGAAGCCCGTATCGTGAGACGGTCATGGGGTTACGTGAAAGAGACAGAAGACGTAACCGCCTGACGAAACGGGCCTCGTGACCGACGGACGACAGACGGTAACGTCAAACAGCAGGATAAAGTGGAGGTTTGTATATGGTGCCTTTATACTGGTATCTATGGCTTGGCAGTGTGGTCTTTGCAATAGGTGTGTTCGGTTTTCTTGCAAGGCGTAATATCATAATCATGTTTTTATCCATAGAATTGATGCTGAATGGTGTAAATATATCCCTTGTTGCCCTGAGTCATTACATGCAGGACCTCAGAGGCCAGATACTCGTCTTCTTTGTAATAGCCGTTGCCGCTGCAGAGGCAGCTATTGGACTGGCCATTATAATCGCCATGTTCAGAAACAAGGCCACCCTGCATGCGGATGAAATCGCGGAGATGAAGGGATGATAGAAATTGAAGATTGTCAATTGTCGATTGTCAATCAGATGAGGAGATTATGCAATATTACTTACTGATACCTTTAATGCCGCTCGGGGCCTTTTTCTTTAACCTGCTGCTCGGTAAGAAAATAGTAAGGAGGCAGGCACACTGGCCGTCAACACTTGCTGTAGCAGGCTCCCTTGTGGTCTCTGTAATGGTTCTCCTGGATGTCCTCTCTGGCAAGACCCTCAATGAGGACCTGTATGTCTGGATAGTCTCCGGAAACTTTAAGGTATCCATAGGTTTTCTGATTGATCAGCTGACGGTGGTCATGCTTATAGTGGTTACATCCGTCAGTTTTCTCGTCCATGTTTATTCAATTGGGTATATGCAGGAAGACCCTGGTTATTACAGGTTCTATGCATACCTGAGCCTCTTTACCTTTTCCATGCTCATGCTTGTGACGGCAAACAATTTTCTCCAGTTATATTTTGGCTGGGAGGCAGTCGGGCTCTGTTCGTATCTCTTGATAGGGTTTTGGTATGAGAAGAAATCAGCCTCAAATGCGGGAAAGAAGGCATTTATTGTCAACAGGTTTGGTGACTTTGGTTTTGGCCTTGGTGTTATCATGGTCTTTCTTACCTTTGGCACCCTTGCTTACATCCCTGTATTTGAAGGTGCAGGAAGCATGGCAGCCCAATCCATAAATATCCTCGGCATGCAGATTAATCTCATAACCCTGATTGCCCTCCTGCTCTTCTGTGGGGCAGTAGGCAAGTCTGCACAGATTCCGCTTCATGTCTGGCTGCCTGATGCCATGGAAGGCCCCACCCCTGTCAGTGCACTTATCCATGCTGCTACAATGGTCACGGCAGGTGTCTTTATGGTGGCGAGGCTCAATCCCATCTTCAGTCTCTCTCCTGTTGCCTTGGGTGTTGTTGCCGTGGTTGGGGCTATAACTGCCCTGTTTGCAGCAACCATAGCCCTTGTTCAGAATGATATAAAGCGGGTGATAGCATACTCCACCATAAGCCAGCTCGGATATATGTTCATAGCCTGTGGTGTCGGTGCCTATGGTGCAGGTATCTTCCATCTCTATACACATGCCTTTTTCAAGGCCCTGCTCTTCCTCTGTGCAGGCAGCGTTATGCATGCCATGGGAGGAGAGGTTAACATGCAGAAGATGGGAGGCCTTAAAAAATATATGCCTGTAACTTATGTTGCCATGCTGCTTGCCTCTTTGAGTATCTCGGGAATCCCTCCGTTTGCCGGATTTTTCAGCAAGGATGAGATACTATGGATGGCATATAACGGAGGAAGTGTTGGGAGGATTGTCTGGGCCCTCGGTACACTGGCTGCTGTGCTTACGGCGTTTTACTCGTTCAGGCTTATATACCTTACCTTTCATGGAGAATTCAGGGGGACGGAGGAACAGAAACACCACCTGCATGAGTCTCCAGCTACGATGACAGTACCGCTGATCATACTCAGCATTGGTGCAATTGCAGCGGGCTGGATAGGTATCCCCCCGATTATATCGTCAATCACGGGGGGTGAATACGCAAACTGGTTTGCGGAGTTTATGAAACCGGTTCTGGGACATCCCGAGATAGAGGCGTCTCACTCAACAGAGGCCATGGTAATGACATTTTCCGTAGCTATAGCCGTGGTTGGCATAGCTGTTGCGTGGCTCTTTTATATAAAAAGGCGGGAAATACCGGTAAGCCTTGCGCGGAGATATGGCCTTGTATATAAATTGTTATATAACAAGTACTATGTGGATGAGATATATAACCTGATCGTGGTGCGTCCAACCATGTTGTTCTCAAAATATGTGCTGGTCGGACTGACTGACGGTGTCATCATTGAAGGGATAGTAAACGGGGTGCCGGCGCTTATTAACTGGTTTGGGGCAAAGGTCAGAAGGATTCAGAATGGTCTGCTGCAGGGTTATGGTACAATGATGGCCCTCGGGTTATTTCTGATATTGGCAATAGCCTTTATAGTTATCATTAAATAGTGTGCAAATGACAAATGGCGATTGACAGGTAAAAAATGGTAAATGAGAAATGAATAATGACAAATAATATGGGGAATGGATAAATGGAAATAGGATACCCGGTGCTTTCAACGCTTATTTTCCTGCCGGTTTTTGGTGGACTGCTCATGCTCCTTATAGGAAGGAATCAGGAGGGTGTTGTGAAGTGGACTGCGCTGATCTTCAGCACCCTTACCCTGGTGCTCTCACTCCCACTCTTTACGGAATTCGACAAGACAACATATATGATGCAGTTCGTGGAACGTAAGTCCTGGATACCTGACTGGGGTGTGGAATATTATGTTGGTGTTGACGGAATAAGCGTCCTCTTTGTCCTTCTGAGTGCCCTGATCACGATCCTCTGTGTCCTTATCTCGTGGAACTCGATCAAGATAAAGGTAAAGGAATTCTATGTCTCCCTTCTGTTGATTGAAGGTGCCATGATCGGGGTCTTCTGCTCCCTTGATTTCTTTCTCTTTTACATCTTCTGGGAGGCGATGCTGATCCCCATGTTTCTCATAATCGGGGTATGGGGAGGTCCGAGGAGGGTCTATGCAGCGATAAAATTCTTCCTTTTCACTCTGGTGGGAAGTATCTTTATGCTTATCGGTATTATCGTCCTCTATCTCAAGGGAGGGACGTTTAATATCCTTGAACTCTCGCAGATGGCGTTGCCTTTTAACCTGCAGTTTTGGCTCTTCTGGGCATTTTTTGCCGCGTTTGCCGTTAAGGTTCCCATGTTTCCCTTTCATACATGGCTGCCTGATGCCCATACCGAGGCCCCGACTGCTGGAAGTGTGATACTTGCAGCAATCCTCATAAAGATGGGAGCGTATGGTTTTTTAAGATTCTCCCTTCCCCTCTTTCCCGATGCAGCAAGGGCAATGACACCAGTGATGCTTGGTCTCTCGGTAGTTGCCATTATTTACGGCGGGCTCGTCTGTTTTGCACAGACTGACCTGAAGAGGTTAATTGCCTACAGCTCTGTCAGTCATATGGGTTTTGTAACCCTTGGTATCTTTACCCTCAACTCCCAGGGCATGGAAGGAGGGATACTCTATATGATAAACCACGGGATTATAACCGGGGCGCTCTTCCTCTGTGTCGGGATAGTCTATGACCGGACCCACTCAAGGGAGATAGTGGACTATGGAGGGCTTGCCAGTGTTATGCCAGTGTATGCCGGATTTTTTATGCTCTTTACTCTTGCCTCGATAGGGCTTCCGGGTCTTAATGGTTTTATCAGTGAGTTTCTGGTCATCCTTGGAGGATTTAAGGCGAAAAAGCTTGTTGGTGTCCTTGCAGCCACGGGCATTATAATTGGTGCCGGATACATGCTCTGGCTATATCAGAGGGTCTTTTTCAATGAAGTAAATGAAAATATAGCCCGGATTGAGCCAATGGGACTGAGGGAGGCTCTGCCCCTTCTGTCTCTATCGGTTTTTGTGTTCTGGATCGGTATTTATCCCGATACATTCCTGAGCTTTATGCATGTGAGTGTAAATCATCTGCTCGAGAGAGTCAATTATGGTGTATCAGATACCATGATGGCGATCAAGGGCCTGACCGGAGGTTATTGATATGGACATATCTACTATCTGGCCGCTTCTGCCCGAGATTATCATAGCAGCTTCTGCCCTCCTGGTTCTCCTGGTTGAGCTTGTTATCAGGAAAAAGGAGACAGTCGGTCTCCTGAGCATTATATCAGTTGCCGTTGCTGCCTACTATATCCCGCAGTCTTTTGGCAAGGCGTTCGGGGGGATGTTTATATCAGACGGATACAGTGCCTTTTTTAAGTTTATCTTCTTCATAAATCTGATCCTTACCGTCCTGCTTTCAACAAGATATCTTGTGATTGAGAAGGCAAACCACGGCGAGTATTATGCCCTTATCATGTTTTCAACCCTTGGGATGATGATAATGGCCTCTGCAGGAGACCTGATAGTGCTGTATCTGGGCCTTGAATTAATGGCTCTCAGTACCTATGTGCTTGCCGGTTTTATCCGTCATGACATAAGGAGTAATGAGGCAGCCCTCAAGTATTTCCTCCTTGGAGCGTTTTCATCTGCCCTGCTCCTTTACGGGATAACGATGATTTACGGGCTGACGGGTACAACGGATATCTCTCTCATAGGGGCAGCGGTGGCGGAATCGGGGCTCAACACCCCCCTGCTCCTGTCAATCATATTCCTTATGGTTGCCTTTGGGTTCAAGGTAGCACTTGCACCCTTTCATATGTGGGCACCTGATGTATACGAGGGTGCACCGACATCTATCACCGCCTTTATGTCTGTGGGGCCAAAGGCTGCCGGCTTTGCAGCCTTTGGAAGGGTCTTTTTGACAGGCTTTGGCCCGCTTAGTGCAGACTGGACCGGCATATTGATTGTTTTGAGCATACTGACAATGGCGGTTGGCAATATAATAGCCATACAGCAGAGCAATATAAAGAGGATGCTTGCCTACTCCTCTGTGGCACATGCAGGGTATGCTGTTCTCGGGATTATTGTGGGCGGTACAGAGGGGATCGCTGCCATGATGAACTATCTCTTTATTTATGCTTTTATGAATATAGGTGCCTTTGCAGTGATTATAATGCTCAGGAGCGAGGGGTTCCAGGGAGAGGCGCTTGAGGATTTTAAGGGACTTGCCCGGACCCATCCCCTTGCAGCCGCCATGATGCTTGTATTTATGTTTTCTCTTACAGGGATTCCCCCGACAGCCGGGTTTATAGGGAAGTTTTATCTCTTTAAGGCCGTTATTGGTGCCGGGTACATATGGCTTGCAGTAGTTGCCGTCATATTCAGTGCGATTTCCGCTTACTTCTATCTCAGGGTAGTAATGTATATGTATATGCTTGAGCCTGAAGGGGAGGCTGTTACCCTTTCCCTCTCCCCCTCCCTTGGTCTTGCACTCCTTATAACCACACTTGTGGTTATATTTATAGGTATCTATCCATCTCCGTTACTCTCCTTTGCCCGTCTGGCAGCAGGTTGATAAGTAATAATTTCAAGCGCTTTTGCATGATTTTATAAGAGAAGGGCAGTTTTGTATATATAATTTGACTTTATCTGCCCAAATATGTTAATTTAATCCCTTGACTTATTTAACGATTGGGTGTATTCTATAATTAGAAAGAGGAAGAAGTGAAGTTCTTTGAAGGGTATTATTTGATGAAGCTGCTCGCTTTCTCCGCGATACCATAATGAGGGTTTGTTAGGGGCTCGAGAGAACATCCCAAGTCTGGGAGTCAGCGGTAAATGTGGTGTGCAAGGCCTGAAAGCTCTAAAAGGCTGGAGGGAAAGCCTGAAACATTTACCAAGACACCCACTTAGAGAAGAGCCTCAGAGGCCCAGGATTCCCGGAGGTATCGCGGGGATCAAAAAAAATAAATCAAATTATCTACAAGAAGGATTCTTTTGTCCTGCTGACCTTTGTTTTGTCCATAATGTAGAAAGTTATAGAGTTTTATTATTGTTCTTTGAGAACTAAAAAGCAGGTCCCGTTGATTTAAAAGAGAAACAAGAAGAGCAAAGGAAAAAGATGAGAGTTTGATCCTGGCTCAGAGCGAACGCTGGCGGCGTGCTTAACACATGCAAGTCGAACGGATTCCGCATTAAACTTCGGTTGAATGCGGAATTAGTGGCGGACGG
>JAYWMQ010000028.1 GCA_035873375.1 Nitrospirota bacterium
ACAGGACGTAATATAGTGGTTGCCATTATTTTTCATATCACTGCTGGGTATTTTAACGAAATATTTGCAACACATCCTGATAGTAAAGTTATCCAAACAATTATATTGATTATCATAGCAACTGTTATTGTGATAAAAGAAAAGAATTTTTTCTTTACAAAAGAACTTGATCTGACCGCTATTCCCTCGGAGCAGACAATGCAGAGGGCAGTGAAGGAGAAAATGAGGATGTCGTGAGCTGGAAAATGAGGTTACTATATGCTCTGTTGTTAGCTGCTCGTCTTACATTTAAATTTTGAAAACCATTTCCGGTTAACGGTGTCTATGTCCTCGCCGAGTATCTCTTTAAAATCCTTGTCCGTTTTATTGCTTAAGAGCAGTTTGACAAATTTATCATTTCCATAATTGTTAATGATAAACCGGGTAATCGAGTGCCCTTGTTGATAGATTAATTCCCTGTTGTATCCGAGCCCCAATAAATCCCATATGCTTACAGCATGAACATCATGTTTCTTCAGAAGCTCTTTCAATGATAACAATCCATTTGAACAAAATTCATAATTCAGTTCCTCGTCAACATCTGATAAGAGATGGTACTTGTAGAACAGGCTGTACTTCTCGGTTATATATTCCGCCAACCCTTCTCCCAATATAACACCACCGGCGCTCCTCTTGATGGATTCAGATATCCTCTTTACTTCTTCAACTGAGAATCCTTCCACCGGAGTAAGATTCCCGATGATCGAATCCGGTATGTTTGATATTAGAAAGATCAGGTGTGTCAACTCGTGAACAAATACTGCACTGGACAGTATGTTGTAATATTTGATGGCAATACCGGCATCTGCATGATAGTTTGCATCATCAACCTTTTCCGACCGTATGAAGGCCTGGGCAGTACTGCTGAAACCGGGAAAATATTTTTTGGCCTGGCCGGTGTTTTCGAAAAAGTAGACCTCTATTTTTGGTGGGGACATCTTGTTCAGCAACAGCTGAACTTTATTGTTTAAGCGATAGCTGCTCAGGTAAATCCTGGAAAGTTCTTCATAATAAGTCTTCAGAAGATACTTGATGTAAGGCATGTCATGGTCTGCCTTAGAGTCCTTGACATAATAAATCCTGAAGATACCAAGATCGGTTGAGAGCAGAGAAGAGCCTGTATCAGATGAAGTCGTGTCGAGGTCCCTGAACATCTCAATCCCCAACCGATAAAGCCGTTTACCGTACACATCGCGTATGCTTGCGGCAAGATCACTGCTTTTCAGGGCTTTTTGATAAAATTGATCAAACTTGTCAGACCCGTATTTTTCGTTGAGGTAATAAAATATATTGTAGAGAATATCAGAGACTATTTCGTTTTCGGTCTGGTTGTCAAAAACCATGTTATTAATCATGCGTGCTGATTTCTGCCTTAACTCGTCATTGTTGTCTTTGACCACTATGTGGCTGGCACAGCCCCATTGGAGCATAAGGTAAATAAGCAGAATAAATATGAGCCTTGTTCTGTTCATGGGGCTAAGGGGATGAAAGTTCTCTGTTAGGTGAACGCTGCCGAGTTTATTTTTAATATTAGCAGAAGTACCGGTGAAAGGCAAGGATGTGGTCAGGCTGACCCGGCAAGGTCAGCCCTGTTACCCAAAACAGCCTTAAGCAAAAATGGGTAAAAAAGGCCATGGTGATCCTATAGAAGGTACACTGAAGGTAAAACTATTGGCAACTGACTTGTGCAAGAAATGGGAAAGGTTGAAAATATTGAACGTTAAGACCTGCTATTTTATTTTTTTAATGAATTGAACTTTTCGGTGTATTGCAGGACTACCCACACGAAAGCGGAATGGCTCCATGTGAGTGGTGAAACCGAGAGGGGAGAACCGTTTATGGGATGTACCTGCTCGGCAAGCACACCGGAAGGAAGCGCATTCTTTTCGCACCATTCAAGGTAGGGAAGGGCTTCGTGGAGTTCCTCCAGATTTTCAGCCCGAGAGATAAAGTACTCCCCCAACCAAAGCGTTGAGATAAACCATGGATTGCCGGGGATGCCCTTTGGGCTGTCATCCGCCAGTTGATAGATGTCATTTTGGTATCGGGCACAACCTTCAACAGGAGTCTTGAGCCATAATTGACGGCGTATAGCCTCCATTGTTTCGACCATCCGTGGGTCGTTGGGGGGCAATGCTCCCAGAGTAGCGAGTCCCATCAAACTGACGTCAATCACTTCATCAAGTACATAGCCCTTGCCCTTCCTGTAACCAGAGCGTGCGTACCTCTTCAGGCCGGGGTGGTACAGATGCGTGACAAGCCCTTCCTTCATCTGTTCAGCTACAATCTCATATTCTCCGGCCAGGGAGGTATCCTGAAAAAGTCTCGCAAAATTTGCCGCTGCCCTGAGCCCCGCAATCACGGCTGCAACGGTAAAGGAGTGCACACCGTAACGCTCTTCCCAGAGATCATATGAGGGTGTAGGCAACAGGGTTTCGGGATCCCGGTACGTTACAAGAAAGTCTGCTGACTTTTTAATAAAATTATTGTAAAAAGGCCTGATGAATTCTATGTCTTTCGAGCTCTGATAATGTATCCAGAGCGCCCAGAGAATCAAGGCTGTTGAGTCTTCCTGTATGGGGAGCACCTCTTTTCCATCCACTAACCATGGGTGCCAGTTACTTGCCAGCGATTCATCAGGATTGTAATGCTGGTAAAGAAATCCTTCCTCTGTCAGAACACGGGAGCAGAAGTCGAAAAATTTCATGCACACATGCGAGTAGCCTGCCTTTGCCAGGGCAACGGCTACAAAGGCCCCGTCGCGGCCCCACATATAAGAATATGTATCCCTTCCGAAACGGACTATATCCGAGTCGTTTGCGGCTATTATCGCTCCACGGTTGTCGATCTGTGTTCTTAAAATGAGAAGGCTTCGGTTGAAAATCTCGGTGACTGATTTGGGAAGGTCTCCAAATGATCTGGCCTCTTTTTGTACCCAGGCTTTCCAGTAATCAGATGATCGCTTGATCAGTTTTTCAGGTGTCTTCTCTATTACATCCCGGTTGAGTTGGGCCACCTCATTGTAATGCCTGCCTGCTGCAATCCAGTAAAAGCACTCTGCCTTTCCGCCGGGGGGCAGGTTCAGCCATATTCCTATTGTTGAATCAGCAGAACCCCAGGAGATCGGGTTTCCGCTGAGTTTACCGTCCTCGGCGTCTCTCCATGTTCCTTCCCTTCCACCCAGCTCCTTGTCTCCGCAGGCATAGTAAGTCACGCCGGGCTTTCCGGCCCAGGAACAACTGATTAGAAAGTAGCGGTTGGCCTTGTAGTGTATGATTGAATGTGTCCGCGGATCAAAATAAGCCGTATCACCTATGTCATTGCCGTAAAGGTGAAAGTCGTGGCTGAAAAAGAGCCTTACATGACGCTCCTTCCCTTGCAGGTCCTTCACCTCGACCTTTTTAATATATACATTCAGGTCTATGTCAACCACATCATGGCAATGCAGTTCTATCCCTATTGCCGAGTTTCTCAGCACTACGTTGGTAACGAGGCTGTTATCATGATACCGCAGGTCCTTTTCCCATTCCGGCCCCATCCAGGAGCAGCGTCCATCCACCCACACCCCAAAACGGAAGGGATCTCCTTTTGAATGGTTCTCCTGGCCGATTAAAGGGAAATACACATCGCGGATCTGATAATCCGAGTCAAAGTTGAAAAGAAGATTACCGTTGCTTACGGGAATGTCTTTGGGCATGGCTCTTTTATGTGGCTATGATGCCAAGCTGGAGAGGGTTCGGAAAATAGTCGATTAACAGCTGCCTGTAATTGAATGATGTTTTATGGTCAATGACTATCTGTTGATACAAGTCTGAATATTTATATGCCATGCTTGCTATGGAGAAATTATCCTGCACATGTCTCCGGCATTCATGAGGATCAATGCTATCGATGCGGTCAACGGCCTCAATCATGGCATTCAGTGAATCCACAACAAATCCCGTCGTACCATTCACAATTATTTCCGGAACTGCACCCCTGTTGAATGCTATGACCGGCGTGCCGCATGCCATGGACTCGATCAGGACAAGCCCGAACGGCTCCCCCCATTGTATGGGGAATAATGTGGCCCGTGCATGCCGGTACCATTGTTTCTTATACTCGCTGCCGACCTCTCCGATATAAATAATCTGCTCATCGCAGTCCAGTAACGGTTTTATCACATCTTCAAAATAGTCACCATCAACAGGCTGTTTACCGATATCAACGAACAGGTCGATAGAGTCTTTCAATTCCTCAAAAAACTCCCTGTCTGCTGCTTTGTCCTGGACACAGCCGGCAATGATAAGTTTAGAGCCTGTTTTCCTGGCAACCTCTATGGCCTTATCCTGTCCCTTGTCCCGGGTTACCCTGCCGATAGTGAATAAATAGCTTTCCTTGTCAGGGTTCCTTTTGACCGGGTATTTTTCCACTTCAATTCCATGATATACAACATTCCCGGCCTTCAGCCCGTTATAGTCCTGTTTCTGATATTCGCTTATCGGGACACAATACACCTGTGGAGATGTCATGGGCTTACACCAGCGCCTGAAAGCTCCTTCCACCAGGTAGTTTTTTGCAGCCACGTGAAGGGTCAGCACGATCGGCACATGCATGCTCGATACAGATACAGCGTCATGAATGTACTCAAGGGTCCTCAGATCATGCGTGTGGATGACGTCAATGTCGCCTCTTCCTATCCTGTCTGCTGCCTTTAAAAGGTGAACATTCAGGGTTTTCCGTTTTTCCGGGTTGTCTTGACTCCAATAGTTACCCATGCTTTTCTCAATGGTCACATAATGCTCACCGGCAACTCCGGAATCACCTGAACAGGCAACAATCGAGCGGTGACCTAAAGCATGGAGTCCCTTGTCGATATTATAAATAACCGTCTCAATGGGACCATAACCAAGGTCCGGCTTTATGGGCTGGTTAAGAGTTGCCACGTGCAACACCGTCAGTCTTCTATCTCGCGCTTTTATTGCCATGGCAGGTATAGCTTTATATGAGAATGGTGAGAAATTAATGGAAAGAAATTTTTGATTACATATAATACAACAATAACGAGGCAAATTACAATCCGGGTCCAGTAATAAAAAGCCTCAACCTATGGAAAGGAAGCAATATGATAGACTCTGAACGGTTTTAATTTCGCATTAAACTCACCTGGATGGTGAACTGCGAAATTCCCTCGGTTTTCCAGCCCCTCTCGGTGGTCCGACAAAGCCTTCTTCTTCAAGCAGTTCCATTATCCTTGCCGCCCTGTTATAGCCTATCTTGAACCTCCGCTGAATCGATGATATTGAGACCTCGCCCATGGTCTCGGCATGATCTATCACCTGCTGATAGAGCTCGTCTCCCTCGGTTGAGCCTTCCTCGGCCCTCTCAGCCGTCTCAAGCTGGATTGCATCAAACATTGAAAAGTCCGGTTCTCCCTGTGCCTTTATGAAGGATGTGACGGATCTTACCTCATCTTCAGCTACATAAGCGCCGTGCAGCCGGGTAAGCCTTGCGCCTGTGGCCATAAAGAGCATATCACCCTTGCCGATGAGTTGCTCAGCCCCCTGGGCATCCAGGATTGTCCTTGAATCCACCTTTGTGGTTACCTGAAAGGCTATCCTGGTTGGAAAGTTTGCCTTGATAATTCCGGTGATAACATCAACGGATGGCCTCTGCGTGGCAAGTATGAGATGGATGCCCGAGGCCCTTGCCATCTGTGCGAGACGGACAATGGAGTCCTCGACCTCCTTGGAGGCGGTAAACATCAGGTCGGCAAGCTCATCTATTATAACAATGATGTAGGGAAGCCGTTCTTCTTCAGGGACCTGGCGATTAAAGTTGTCCAGGTTTCTTGCCCCCTGCTCTGCAATGAGCCTGTATCTCCGCTCCATCTCCAGAACCATCTTTTTCAGCGCCAGGGTTGCCTCTTTAGGGTTCGTGACCACCGGGGTGACAAGGTGGGGAATTCCGTCATAGGTGGAAAGCTCGAGCAGCTTTGGATCAATCATCAACATCTTCACCTCTTTTGGGGTGGACTTGAAGAGGATGCTCATAATCATGGAATTAATGGAGACACTCTTGCCTGAACCCGTGGTGCCGGCCACAAGTAGGTGGGGCATCCGGGCAAGGTCTGAGACTATGGGCCTTCCATAGATGTCCTTTCCCAGTGCAATGGTCAGTCTTGACTGGCTCTTCTGGAAGTTTCCCGAGCCTATTATCTCCTTCAGGGGGACTATTCCCATCTGTTTATTGGGTACCTCTATGCCGAGCGGTGTTTTTCCCGGTATGGCAGCAATCCTTATACTGAGTCCGCCCAGGGCCCTTCCGAGGTCGTCTGACAGGGAGACGATTTTGCTTATCTTTATTCCGGGGGAGGGCTCAAACTCATACATGGTGACTACAGGGCCGGGATGGACACGGGTAATCTTGCCGGTTATCTTGAAATCAGAGAGTTTCTCCTCAAGGAGGTGTGCCCGCTCAAAGAGTTCTTCCTTTCCCGGCTTTGCCACAGTCTCGTAAGTGCTCAGGAGTTGCAGCGGTGGAACGACGTATGCACCTGCTTTACGGGTACTCATATCCGGTAATTCCCCGGATTTTTTTTCCTTTACCCTCTCCTGTTTTGTCATCTTTTTTATCATTGGTTGAGAAGGCTCCTCCACTACCTTTATCTTCCTGATCGGCTCGGGTGTATCCTCCTTCTTGTTTTCAAAGACTTTTCTTAATACATCAGATGTGGAAACAGGACTCATTATGATAATGGACGAGAAGAAGACCGAGAGGGTGAAGATATAGGCCCCGGGTAATGAGAGGAGCATTCTGAGTATCACGGATGCCTCTTCTCCCCATAACCCTCCGTAGAAGACGTTGTTTATGCCGAAGGTCTTTGAGATAAGGGAGAGGAGAACTGGGGTGGATATTATAAAGAGGGGAAGTCCTGCGAGCAGTTCCTTCCTCTTCTTCTTGCCCAGCAGCCTCTTGATACCATATAAGATAAGGAAGAGTGGAAAGAGGTAGGAAGTATAGCCTAAAAGGCTGAGCAGGGTATCCGAGATATAAGAACCGATGATTCCGCCATAGTTTTTTGCAGGGCCCCTGCTGTGGGTGAGGAAGGAGGGGTCCCACTTTGAGTAGCTGATGAGGCTCAGTGTAATGTACACACTGAACAGGGTGACCACAACCCCCAATACTTCTTCCTTTATTCTTCTTATTCCCTCAGCCATGATCAGTAATCAGTGATTTAAAGAGTTTTGCATGCAAAATGCGCTTATAATAAATAACCGATAACTATTATACCAGCAAGGGCAAACCTGTAGTAAACAAAGGAGCGAAGACTGAATCGTCTGAAGAACCAGAGCAGGGATTTGATGGTGATAAAACCCGTGACAGCCGAGGCAATAAAGCCGGCGACAAAGAGACTCAAGTCGTAGCTTACCGGGTTTTTCAGCACATGAATTCCTTCAAGCAGCGTGGCTCCGGCAATAACAGGCATTGAAAGCAGGAATGAAAACCTTGCGGATGCCTCTCTCTCAATACCTCCGAAAAGACCGGCTGATATGGTTATGCCGGACCTCGACACACCCGGTATAAGGGCCAGTGCCTGGGCAAGACCTATTGCCAGGGCATTCTTTGTCGTTATAGAGGAGAAAGTCTTTTGACCTTTGTTTCTTTCGGCTATCAGCATGACAATACCAACCACTACGAGTGAGGCAGCTATTACATAAGCGCTCCTCAGGGTTGTTGAGACCGCATCCTTAAACAGAATGCCGGCAACTCCGGCCGGAATTGTGGCTAATATAATCTTCAGCAGCAGGGGTCTCTCCACTGTAAGAAGGCTCAGCCATTGTTTTCTGAAATATACCAGCAGGGCAAGCAGAGTCCCGCCATGAAGTGCGATATCATAGCTCAGGGTGTCGAGACCGCCCTGCCAGCCAAAAAACTTTGGTATCAGTATCAGGTGGGCGGTACTGCTTACCGGAATAAACTCTGTAAGCCCCTGAACGATTCCTAATATTATTGCCTCAATCATAATCTGTAATTATAGCAGTTATGTCATGGGAATTTGAAACCGGGTCAATATTTATTATTTTGAGAGCATGTATCAGGGCGGTATGACGTTCTCCCTTGCAGTTTGAGTATTTTGAAGGCGGCTGTATAAAATAGAGCAATGTTCTTAAATTACAGGAAAGATCTGGAAAGAGTCTTTTTTGATGCCCTCAGGGCTGTTGACCCGTACCTTGCAACAGCAAGGAGGCTGTCGGATTTCAGGGACGCAGCTGGCAATCTGGGTGGCAGGCTCAATATCCTCGGTTTTGGAAAGGCCTCGGCGCGCATGGCACAGGCGGCAGAAGAGACCCTTGCAGGCCTTATATCCAGATCAGTTGTCGTAACCAAATACGGCCACTCCGTTGCCCTCAAAAAGACCGAGATAATAGAGGCCGGACACCCCATACCTGATGCAAACGGGCTTGAGGGGACGGAAAAGATCAGGGCGGTTGCAAATGCCTCTTCTGCAGACGATATAAATATATGCCTTATATCAGGAGGGGGGTCGGCGTTACTGGTTTGTCCCCTTGAGGGTATCAGCCTTGAGGATAAGCAGGAGATTACAGGACTCCTCCTGAATGCCGGGGCCGATATATTCGAGCTCAATACAGTGAGAAAACATATATCCGCTGTCAAGGGTGGAAGGCTGGCTGAGACCCTTTATCCGTCAAGGACGATATCCCTGCTGCTCTCCGATGTTATCGGTGACCGCCTTGATGTAATAGCATCAGGGCCCACGGCGCCGGATGAGACTACCTATCTCGATGCCCTAAATGTACTGAAGAGATATAATCTCATGGATAAGGCTCCGAAGGGTGTTTTAAAGATAATCGAGGACGGTATTGAGGGACGAGTGCCGGATACCCCCGCCCCTGACAGCAAGGTCTTCAGCAGGGTTGAAAACATTATCATTGGCAGTAACAGGATTGCCCTTGAGGCTGCCAGGCAGGAGGCCGGTGATCTGGGCTATAGTGCAGAGATTCTCACGGATTCACTCTCGGGTGAGGCACGGGAGGCTGCAAAGTGGCTTTACAGGGAAGTGATGAAGCGGGGGGAAATAAAAAAGGCGTGTTTTGTCTCGGGTGGTGAGACAACCGTGGTCGTCAAAGGCAGCGGACTTGGCGGCAGGAATCTCGAGTTTGCCCTTGTATTTGCAATGGAGATAGCAGGTACTGAAGGAGTCTCCCTTTTGTCAGCCGGAACAGATGGCACGGATGGTCCCACGGACGCTGCAGGGGCAATTGTGGACGGAGAGACAATACCGAGGGCAAGGGCTATGGGCCTGTCTCCCGAAAAGTTCCTTGAAGAGAATGACTCGTATAATTTCTTCAAACAGGTTGGGGGGCTTTTTATAACCGGTCCCACCGGCACAAACGTGATGGACATACAGATAGTTATCAGGCGGTAAAGCGGGTAAGGAGATTTTTATGGATAAACATATTGTTATATTTACAGACCTCGACGGCACCCTCCTCAGTTATGACAGCTACTCTTTTGAAGAGGCCGCCGATGCCCTTGCGCTTATAAAAGAGAAAAGAATCCCCCTTGTTCTCTGCTCAAGCAAGACCAGGGGAGAGATTGAACTTTACAGGGAGCGCCTTGAAAACAGAGACCCCTTTGTCTCTGAAAACGGTGGCGGAATTTTTATCCCTGTTGGTTATTTCAAAAAATCCCCGGACATTGGTGTCAGGCATGACAACAGATATCGTGTCATAACCATAGGGAAGAGGTACAGTGAGCTGAGGGACGGACTCAGAAGACTGAGGGAGATGGGGTTCGGGGTAAAAGGGTTCGGGGACATGACTGTGGAGGAGATTGTCTCCCTTACCGGACTGAGCCCGGAAGAGGCAAGGTTATCAAAGGAGAGGGATTTTGATGAACCGTTTATTGTAGAGGACGGTACGGATGAAGAGCGGCTCAGGGATGCCGTTCAATCACTTGGTCTGACCTGCACGGTCGGGAGATACTACCATCTTATGGGAGAAAGCGATAAGGGCAAGGCAGTACGGATACTGATAGAGTTGTACAGAAAAGAGTTTGGAGATATCAGGACCATTGCAATAGGTGACAGTCCAAATGACATCCCCATGCTTGAGGCAGTGGATATACCCGTGGTTGTTCAGAAACCGGGAGGTGTTTATGACAGCAGGATCGTTGTCCCTGATCTTGTAAGGGCTGATGGTATCGGACCGGATGGGTGGCGTAAGGTGATTATGGAGCTGATTGGAAATTTTCAGGGTAAATGAGTTATTCTAACAGTCATCTTTACTCTACATTGTCGCTCGATATTTAATCATTTAATCGCTAAGCCAAAAACTAAAAGGGAGTTTTGATATGGAAGAAGCAAGTAAGCAGCCGGATAAAAACCCTGTAGAGCCTGTCAGGATGAACCTGGACAGCAAGTTTAAATTTTCCTGTCATAAAGGGCTTGAGTGTTTCGGGGAGTGTTGCGGAAAGATAACAATATCTCTCACTCCATACGATGTGCTGAGGATCAAAAACAAACTTGGCATTACTTCGGCTGAGTTCCTCTCATTATATACCCGGATTGTTGACCTTAAGAGCACCAAACTGCCCTTTTTCCTGCTCAATATGACAGAGGACGGCAAATGTCCGTTTGTTGGCGAAGATGGCTGTAATATTTATGCAGACAGGCCACTTATATGCAGATACTATCCCATTGGTCTCGGAGCGATGGAAAGCACTGAAGCAGAGAGCGGTGATTTTTATTACCAGATTAAAGATCCCTTCTGCAAGGGGTTTGAAGAGGATAAGGAATGGACGGTTCGTCAGTGGAGAGAGTCCCAGGAGATAGACCGATATGATTTTGTCAACAAGGACTGGTTTGAGATTGTTCTTAACAAGAAACTCCTTGCCGGTGCTGTGGAGCCTGACGAAAAGAGTCAGAGATTGTACATGCTGGGCAGCTTTGATACGGACAGCTTCAGAAACTTTGTCTTTGAGAGCAGGTTTCTTGACCTCTATGAAGTCGATGAGGTAACAATACAGATGATAAGGGAAGATGAGGTGGAGCTGCTGAAGTTTGCACACAAGTGGCTGAAGGGTGTACTCTTTGGTGAGTATATATACCCAAGAAGGGAGCCATAATCTACCTGCAGAGGGTTCTCTTTAACTCGGAATATATTACCTTGCCGATCTCAAGCCCCATATCAATTATCTCGGGTCCGTATCTCTTTCCTGTCTCTGTCCTGAATGTCTCCTTTATGCGTTCAATATACTCAATACCTTTCTTGTAATTTTCGAGAAATACCTCGGGAGAGATATTGCCGAACTCAAGCATGTCCCAGACGGTCTTCGTGAAGTTTTCCTGTCCCCACCTGAATTTGTCTGCATCGTAGAGTGCATTGCTTACCAGTCTTCCATACTCATCCTCCGGAGCTACAACTGTCGTGAATGCCTCATGGTTTCTTATGGCCATGGCAATATAGCGCTTGAATCTGCTGTCAATGCCGGAGCAGACCAGTATCCGCATGGCTTCCTCGCTGCCGGCTATGGCATGGTTTTCATTTCCCCGCTTGATATCATGGAGGAGTCCTGAAATATGTGCGGTAACAATGAGTTTTTCGATTATATCCTTGGAGATACCCATTTCCCCCCCCTCTATTATTACGAGGGCTCCTGCATCTACGGCAACGGCCTTTGAGTGCTCATAACCGTGCCCCATCCCTTCCTGGATAATGTCTATATGACTTATACACTGTTTCAGTATCACATTGTCCTGCAAGCATTGAAGGGATTCCT
Source organism: Nitrospirota bacterium (assembly GCA_035873375.1). NCBI lineage: Bacteria > Pseudomonadati > Nitrospirota > Nitrospirota bacterium. The sequence goes on from JAYWMQ010000028.1 coordinate 11,824, forward strand.
GAAGCTCTTTTTTAAAGACCCTGTAGAAGGAAGGTGTTCCCTGTGAGGCTGCCATCTCTGAGGCCATTGTTCTTAAAGGAGTGTAAAAATCACCAGTCATTATATATATTAAGATTTAATACGGATATTATGTCAAGAAGGGGCCTGTTTGGTTTTTTGTTATTTTACAGGGATTTGGAGTATAATACACGTCACGAAAAACAAATCCGGGATATGTATTGGTTAACAATGAGTTGTAGCAGGGCTTGGAAAAGATAGCTGAAGTCTGTTAAAATGGGTGCCGGGTGAAGAAGACAAATCAGAGGGGCAGGGCAGAACCCGCGGGCCCCATGTATCTGCTTGCTATGAAAGGGGGAGCTGATGGATTTTAAGGGACAGGTAGCTGTGGTTACCGGGGCAGGCCGGGGCATCGGTCAGGCTATAGCTGAAAGCCTTGCAACCCTGGGAGTTAATATTGCAGTTGTTGACCTTAGCGCTGATGATGCCGGAGCAGTTGCAGAAGGCCTTGTCAGAATGGGTGTAAGGGCAATTCCTGTAACTGCTGATGTGTCAAGTGCTGATAGTGTCAAGGATATGTTCAGCACTGTGGTAAAGGAGTTCGGCGGTATGGATATCCTTGTCAACAATGCAGGTATTACCCGTGATGCCTTACTGCTGAGAATGAAGGAAGAAGACTGGGACAGTGTGATAGACGTTAACCTTAAAAGTGTTTTTCTCTGCTCAAAAGAGGCAGTAAAGATAATGTCAAAGAGGCGTTATGGCAGGGTTGTCAATATTGCATCCGTTGTTGCCTTTATGGGCAATCCCGGTCAGGCCAACTACTCTGCCTCAAAGGCCGGCATTGTCGGACTGACCAAGACCATTGCAAGGGAGTATGCCGGCAGGGGGATAACGGCAAATGCAGTGGCCCCGGGGTTTATCATGACTGCAATGACCGAGAAACTGCCGGACAATGTAAAGGATGAGATGAAGAAAGCAATACCAATGGGAAAGATGGGGACTGTACAGGATGTTGCCAATGCCGTGGTCTTCCTGTCATCTCCTGATGCCGGGTATATCACGGGACAGGTGGTTCATGTAAACGGCGGTATGTACATGTAATAACTGAAACCGGTTGATGTCCGGTTTTTGTGTTTATATCAGGTGCTTTGTGCCTGGACAAGTCGTGGGCCGAAGAGAAACGCAGTTCGGTTCTTAATCTTATATTTTGGAGGTTGTGAGATGGTAGAGGAGAAAGTAAAGGAACTTATATCAAACCAGCTTGGTGTTGATCTTGCTCAGGTAACACCAGCGGCATCATTTGTGGAAGACTTGGGGGCTGACTCTCTTGATACTGTAGAACTCGTAATGGCGTTTGAGGAGACATTCGGGATTGAGATACCCGATGAGGACGCAGAGAAAATCCTGAAAGTCGAGGATGCCGTAGAGTATATAAAGAACAAGAGCCAGGCGTAGATGAATCTCCGAAGGGTTGTTATAACAGGTCTTGGTCTCATAACTCCCCTTGGCATCGGGGTGGAAGAAAACTGGACTGCTATGTTGGAAGGCAAATCGGGTATCGGGACTATTACGTCTTTTGACTCTTCTCCTCTCCCGGTGCATATTGCAGGGGAGGTAAAAGATTTCGACCCGGCTGATTATATAGAGAAGAAAGAGATAAAAAAAATGGACCGTTTTATCCACTTTGCAATTGCAGCCGCACAGATGGCCATGGATGACTCGGGGCTCAGGATTACCGAGGCCAATGCCGAGAGGGTCGGTGTTGTTGTCGGCTCCGGTATTGGAGGATTACCTGCAATCGAGCATTATCATCAGGCCCTGCTTGAGAAGGGATACAAGCGTGTAACCCCTTTCTTTATTCCGATGTTAATCATAAACCTTGCTGCCGGCAGAGTTTCAATGAGGTTTGGCGCCAAGGGCCCTAATTCTGCTGTTTGTACGGCATGTGCAACAGGCACCCATGCAATAGGTGATGCCTTCAGGATTGTCCAGCGCGGGGAAGCAGATGCCATGATTGCCGGGGGTACAGAGGCGGTAATAGCACCGCTTGGGATGGTTGGTTTTGCCGTTATGAAGGCACTTTCAAGGAGGAATGACGAGCCTGAAAAGGCGAGCAGGCCCTTTGACCGTGACAGGGATGGTTTTGTTATGGGTGAGGGATCCGGGATTGTGATCCTTGAAAGCCTTGAGAGTGCAATTGACCGGGGAGCAAAGATTTATGCCGAGGTAGTTGGATACGGTATGACCGGAGACGCCTATCATATTACATCCCCTGCCCCGGGAGGTGAAGGGGCTGTGAGATGCATGACAATAACCCTTAAGGATGCCGGGGTTTCACCTGATGAGGTGGACTATATAAATGCCCATGGGACTTCCACGAAATTCAATGATGAAGTTGAGACAGAGGCCATAAAAACGGTCTTTGGCAAGCACGCGTATGAGATGGTGGTGAGTTCCACCAAGTCCATGACAGGCCATCTCCTTGGCGCTGCCGGAGGTGTGGAGGCTGCTGTCAGTGCGCTCAGTGTTTTTAACAACATAGTTCCTCCGACAATAAACCTTGAAAACCCGGACCCGCAGTGTGACCTTGATTACGTTACCAAGACTTGCCGTGAAAGAACTGTTAACTATGCACTTTCAAATTCTTTTGGATTCGGTGGTACAAATGCCTGTCTCCTTTTCAAGAAGTTTGAAGAAGCTTGAGTCTGCCCTTGATTATACGTTTCGAGACCCCTCTTTGCTCATTGAGGCTGTAACGCATAGTTCTTACTCAAATGAGCACCCTGATGAAGCCCCCACATATAATGAAAGGCTTGAGTTCCTTGGAGATGCAGTGCTGGGACTCTCGGTAGTTGAAGAACTCTTCAGGGTGGAAGAGACGCTTTCGGAATCGGATATGGCCAAGCTCAAGTCTTTTCTTGTCTCAAGGCCTGTCCTGTCCGGGGCAGCACGCGAATTAGAACTTGGCATGGTGCTGAGGCTTGGAAAGGGAGAGGAAGCCTCGGGAGGACGCGATAAAGAGAATATTCTTGCCGATGCCCTGGAGGCAATTGTGGGAGCTGTCTTTATTGACAGTGACTATTATGTTGCAAGGGAGGTAATTCTCCATATAATAGGGAAGAAGATAGAAAACACGATAAAAACACGGAAGTCGCACGATTACAAGACTGAGCTTCAGGAACTCACCCAGGACATTTATGGCTCCTTACCCGAGTACAGGGTTGTGAAAGAAGAGGGAGAAGAACACAACAAGACCTTTACCGTGGAGGTCCTGATAGGGGGTGAATGCATGGGCAGCGGTAAGGGACGGAGCAAAAAAGAAGCACAGATGAAAGCAGCCAATGAGGCACTTAAGAGATTGACTATTGATGATTGACAATTGGCTATTGATAGAACGGTAAAATATTTCATTAGTCAATAATCAATAATCAATCCTCCCTCTCCTTGTCCTCAGGAAAAAGACGCTGCCTGCAATAAGGCAGATTGTACCGGCTGCAGTTAATGCCTGAGGCGTACCGATTTTATCTGCAGTATACCCTATTACGGCGCTGCCGATAGGCGCCATACCAAGAAAGACAAGGGAATAGACACTCATAACCCTGCCCCTCAGTCCATCTCTTACATTCTCCTGAATGGAACTGTTTGCTGTGGCAAGAAAGCTGACCGCTGCCCAGCCCATGGTGACAAGGATAATGATGGACAGGGGATATGACCTGCTCAGAGAGAAGGCGACCAGCGCAGCAGGGAATATAAGGGCTGCAATGGACATGTACCTGCGTGTGTTTCTGATCTTGCCCCTGAAGGCGATTACCATCGCCGCAGTGAATGCCCCGGCTCCGGCAGAGCTCATCATGTATCCCAGGCCTTTTGCTCCTACACCTAATATATCCTCTGCAAAAACAGGAAAAAACTGGCTGAAAGGTATACCGAAGAGGCTGAACACCATTATTGTCAGAATCAGCGTCAGTATATCCTGCTGTTTCAGGATGAAGTGTATTCCCTCCTTAAACTCACTAAAAAAACCTTTTGAACTGCCTGTTCTTGCGGTTCCCTTTATTGCCATCATTTTTAAGACAAAAACCACAGGTATAAAGCTCAGGGCGTTTATATAGAAGCACGCAGGGAGTCCGGCCCATGAGATGATGAGACCTGCGATCAGGGGGCCAAGTATGCGTGCGCCATTGAAGGCCGCTGAGCTGAGGGCTATTGCGTTAAGGAGATGTCCCTTGCCGACCATCTCGATCAGAAATGACTGTCTGGCAGGGATGTCAAAGGCATTTATAGTGCCCATAAGAAAGGCCGTCAATATTGCATGCCAGACGTTTATTGTCCCGGTATACGTGAGGGTTCCAAGTATCAGGGGAGGGAATATGCTTAGGGTTTGCGTAACAATGAGAATATTCCTTTTCGAATATCTGTCGGCAATAATGCCCCCAAAGAGGGTAAACATGAGCACCGGCAGGGTCAGGGCAGCTCCGGCTATACCGAGATAGAGAGGAGAGCGTGTCAGTTGGTAGATAAGCCATCCCTGAGCCATCTGGTGCATCCAGGAGCCTGACAGGGATATCACCTGGGCAATCCAGAAGAGTCTGAAGTTCTGAACATACAGGGCCGGGAAGGGTTTTTTTCTCTCGGTCATCTCAGTATTTTAACATTAAATCCTGCCTTTATTTCCCGGCTTTTAACGGGAGCTTTTCATGTTAAATGGATATTTGTTATGATAGTTGACCTGAGTTAGACGGAGGAGGAAAGCCATGATAAATGTAACAGTTGCCGGAGCTACGGGAAGGACGGGAAGCAGGATTGCCGCCCTGTGCATTGATCACCCCGAGATAAACCTTGTAGGCGCCCTTGAACGCAAGGGACATGAAAAGATTGGACAGGATATAGGAGTTATTATCGGGACGGGCGAGGTCAACATCCCGCTTGGTGATAAAATCGAGGATCTGGTTGACAGTACCGATGTGGTGATTGATTTCACATCAGTTGGCGCTACGATTCACAACCTCAGGGTTGCATCAGAGAAGGGAACGGCAATGGTCATAGGGACTACCGGCTTCAGCAAGGAGGATATGCAGGAAGTCCTGGCTCTTGCACGCAGCATTCCATGTGTTATGGCACCAAACATGTCTGTTGGGGTAAATCTTCTGTTCAAGGTGTTGAAGGATGTTGCAGTGGTCCTTGGCGATGACTATGACATAGAGATAATAGAGGCGCACCACAGGTTGAAGCAGGACGCCCCCAGCGGCACCGCACTTAAGTTGGCCCAGGTGGTAGCCGAGGCACTTGGAAGGAACCTTGATGAGGTAGCGATATATGCCAGAAAGGGATTTATTGGTGAGAGGGGCAGAAAGGAGATCGGGATCCAGACCATCAGGGGCGGCGACATTGTGGGAGAACACACCGTTATGTTTGCCGGAGCCGGTGAGAGGATAGAGATTACCCACAAGGCATCAAGCAGGGATACCTTTGCAACAGGTGCAGTAAGGGCTGCTCTATGGGTCTATGGCCGTGAGCCGGGACTGTACGATATGCTCGATGTGCTTGGATTGAGGTAGTAATAAACCTGATTATTCAGCCCTGTGTTTAGAAATCGTCGTTCGTCAATTGTCAATATTCAATTGTCAATACGTCACGCCCACGGAGTGCCGCCGTCAACAATGGCATGTTCATCCCACATAAACCAGTTGCCGGTGTCTGAGAGAAAGGCATAGGTGTTCTGCAGTATATTGTAGTGTTTTTCCTCTTCCCCGGCAAGCCTCTGAAAGAGTCTCTTTTCCTTTTCATCAGAGGTCCCGTCAGCGACCTCCTTATAGTATTCAAAGCCCTCTTTTTCCATATCGAGGGCCATTTTCAGGGCATTTATCTCATCAGTTGTGGCCTCGATCCTCTCCATCATCCCGGATTTCAGGGTTTCAAAAATGGATTTTACAGCCTTACCGGGATCCCCTTCCCTGATCTCAATGTTGAGGCCCTTAAAAATGTCTTTGAGCATCTCAAGATGCCTCTTTTCATCCAGTGCAAAGGACTCAAACATCTTCTTCCCAAATGGATGCCCTGTCTTTTCTGCAGCCTCTGAATAGAAATTAATGGCATCCTCCTCCATCTTCATAGCCATCTCTACAGCCTTCATATACCCCTCCTTTTTCTAAAACTTGTTGTCCTCTTCCACGGCCTCCTTGAGCTTGTTCAGTATGTCGGGAATTGCAGATGTGACCCTGTCCCAGCTCGGTATCAAGGGCACACCAAGCGGGTCTTTCATAATGATATCTGCAGCCATCTTTATCCCGTTAGTGAATGTCTCCACAGCGAGGCTCTCAGCATGCCGGTCAAAGAAGAGTCCGTTTATTGCGGCATCATCCTCAAACCTCTTCAGCATGTCCTGTGCAGTCCGGACATATGTGGCGATAAGTGCCTTAAAAAACCCCTCTGAGAAGATAACACCCTCAGAGGCAAGGGTTCTGAAGAGGGATTTGCTGATGTCTATGCACATCTTCATGAGCCCTCTGGAGGCATCGTCAGGTGACAGCTCCTGATGTTTATGTTCATAGTTTTCTGCAATATCCACCTGGCATATCCTCCTGGTTGCGGAGTTCCGGTGCACCTCTGCCAGGACACCAACCTCAAGCCCCCAGTCAGCCGGAATCCTTATAACCCTTGCAAGCTCCACATTCATGGAAAATTCTCCGGCAAGGGGGTACCGGAAGCTGTCAAAATATACAAGCAACGGGGTAAAGCCGATAATCTTCTGGAGGGCCCTTACAAGTGGGAAGACCAGTAATCTCGTAACCCTTCCGTGAAGCCTGTCTGTTACACGGCTGTAATAACCCTTGCAGAATTCATAGTCCAGGTTTGGATTCACTACCGGATAACAGAGCCTTGCAAGCAGCTCTCTCCTGTAATCAACTATATCACAATCATGAAGGGCAATGACCCTCGGTTCCCTGCGGGCAAGCACATAACCATAGGCCATCCATGCTGATTTGCCCTTGCCGGGCTCTCCCAGCGGCAGTCTTGCCTCTTCAATATCCCTGTAAACATCCGATACCTTTTCACCGTTATTCCAGATGAGGGTGGTCTTCTGAGGCAGAACAGAGAAGAAATCCCTGGCATGCTGAAACTCTTCCCTGGTACAGGGACCAAGGGTAACTACGACTTCAGCTATATATCGCACCTCCTTCAGTTCCCTGATTATGGAGTTAAGGGCCTCACCCTCGATCTCTGAGAAAAGGGACGGCAGCACAAGTGCAATAGGTCTGTCCTGACTATGCCATATTAATTCGGCCTCTATTTTTTCGAGATTTAATGTCCCAAGCTTATGGAAAGTGGATATTACTCCGGTCTGATAAAAGTCTGACATACAAATCCTCCCTACTGTGCTGTTGGTAGTTGTTTAAGATTGAAAGGTAAACCAGTGCCTCTGCAAGGTATATTACCGGTTCCCGTTTTTTTTATTAATTTTTGTTTATTAAGTATAATATTACTTAAGTATACTATCAGGCGCAAAATTGGTCAAGATTGACAGAAAGTCGCCAGGTTTATTATAGTTAAAAATATATTTTTTGCTGGAGGTGACAGTTATGCCCATTTATGAATATCTCTGTCTTCAATGCGAAAGGCAACTTGAGGCGGTCCAGAAGTTCAGTGATGCACCCCTTAGCACATGTCCTGAGTGTGGAGGGGAGCTTAAAAAATTGATATCATCCACATCCTTTGTCCTGAAGGGCAGCGGATGGTATGTGACCGACTATCCGTCGGCTGAAAGAAAAAAGGCGATGGGAAAGGAAGGCAAGGAAGACAAGGGGAAAACGAAGAAGGGACAGGACAGCAAAAAGGATAAAAAAACTGAGACTACAAAGACTTAACTCCATTGTTTATTTTCATATTCCGTACATCAGAGTAGGGGAGTATTTATCTTTTATAAATGAACACAGGCTGAACCTTGAGGTCTATTTTAGTGCTGATGACCTTGAGGCCGCAGGCGAAACCTCAATAGAAGGTTTGTTGAATTCCTTTACCTATACCCCCTCCCTGACCGTCCATGGCCCTTTTATGGACCTTTCTCCAGGTGCAGTTGACCCACTGATACGCAAGGTGACCATGGAGAGATTTTCTCGGACCCTCAATGTCTCGGGATTACTCAGGGCAAGAAATGTAGTCTTTCATTCGGGTTACGAGAAGTGGAAATACGAACACAGGACGGATCTATGGCTGGAAAGCAGTTTAAGGACGTGGGAACCCGTTTTGGCGCAGGCCGAGGCGCAGGGCCTTACCATCTCCATTGAAAATATATTCGAGGAGGAGCCGGAAAACCTCAGGATGCTTGCAGAGGCCGTAAATTCCAGGAATTTCGGCTTGTGTTTTGATGCAGGACACTTCAATCTTTTTTCCACGATTTCCCTGAAACAATGGCTGAGCATTGTCAGTCCTTATCTCCTGGAGCTTCACCTTCATGACAATGACGGCACCAGAGACTCCCATATGCCGCCGGGCAAAGGGGTCTTTGATTTTAAGACACTTTTTGATGATCTTGAAATCCTCAATGCAGATAACCTTATAGTTACAGTAGAGACGCATTCCATTGATGATGTTAAGGAGAGTATCCGTTTCCTTGATGCAGTATAGTCATACTCTTCTCAGTGGAATTGCAGACCCATGACAACGGCATCTTCTCTTGGAAGAAAATAGTATCCCCTTTCCAGGCCCACCATCCTGAACCCTATGGATTCATATAATCTTATTGCAGCTGTATTGGATGCCCTGACCTCAAGGAAAATCTTTTTGCAACCACATGCGCGTAGTTCTTTCAGAATGGACAGGGCCAACATCCTTCCTATCCCCTTTCTTCTGTAGTCAGGCCGCACAGCGAGATTTAATATGTGACCTTCATCAAGGATGCAGGAGGCACATACATACCCGATCAAGGAATCTCCTGCCATGGCAACACGGCAGATGGAGGCGGGATTATTAATCTCTGAAAAGAAAGCTGCCTCTGACCAGGGGGTGAAAAAGGACTCGTTCTCTATTGCGGTCACCTCAGGGATGTCGGAAACCGTCATTTCCCTGATGAAAATCCTTGTCATTGTAAAAACACCGTTTCATTATTATGGCATGGGGCCTGCAGGAATTCAGGGAGAGAAGATTTACGCATCATCAACCGGCAGTGTTATTGTAAATATTGCTCCTCCTTCTTTATGGTTTTTTACAGAGATATCTCCTCCATGGGTTTCAATAATCCATTTTGTTATGGCAAGTCCGAGACCTGAACCACCGGAGAGTCGTGACCTTGTCTTGTCAACACGGTAAAACCTTTCAAAAACTCTATCCCTGTCTTTTTCAGGTATTCCGGGTCCTGTGTCGTGAAATGTTACGGTTATCCCCTGGAAGGACTGTTCTGTCTTCAGGAAGATAGAGCCTTTGTCAGGTGTATACTTCAGTGCATTGTCAAAAAGGTTGGATAGGGCCTCGTCAAGGAGGTCCCTGTCGCTCAGGAATTCAAGTGGCTCCTGATATTCTTCAATTACATTCAGTGATTTTTCCAGTATCTTGGTTTTGTGTCTCTCCACAATGAGGCCAAGCAGTTCGTTAATGTCAACCCATGACTTCCTGAGTTCAATAATATCATGGTCAGCCCTTGCAAGGAGCAGGAGGTTGTCGCTTATTTTATGAAGTCTGTTTACTTCAAAGAGGTTTTTCTTCAGTATATCCTCATATTCCTCCGGATTCCGTTTCCTCCTCAGGGTCACCTCTATGCTGCCTTTAAGTGCGGTAAGGGGTGAACGGATCTCGTGGGAGACATCAGAGGTAAAACGTTTGTGCCCTTCAACATGTTTCTGGATGCTGTCGAGCATGTCATTAAAGACCCTTACCAGATTCCTGATCTCAAGGCCGGGGGAATCCAGTTGTATCCGTTCCTTTAAATCCCCTTTCTTGATCTTGTCTGCCGTTTCCGTCAGCCTGACAACCGGGAGTATGGTCCTTCCTGCCATGTTATAACCGAAGACAGCTACGGTTAAGAGTAGAAACGGAAGAAAAAAGAAGAAAAGATTCCGGAGTTCTTTAAGCTCCCCGTCCACCTCTTGTAACGAATACCCGAGCCTGAGTATTCTGCTCTTATCCACAGGAAAATGCAGAACCCTATATGGTTCCCCCCTGAAGGATACGGTATCAAATGAATAAGCGCCATTAAATGCCTTGTCGATCAAGGACATCTTTATAGGCCAACTGAGGTTTTCGGATTTCAGCGATGTAATGGATATATCTCCGCGAATATTAGAAACCTGCACATATTCATTTCCTGTCTTTTTTATCATTACCTTTCCGATTTTGTCCGTATTGTTGTCGGTTATCCCCTTGGTTGCTGCAATACGGGCCTCGGCTAATAAAGTACTGTCAATCTTCTTGATGATGCTGTTTTTGAAGGAGAGATAAAGAGCTGATACAAAGATGAATATGAGGCAGAGGGTAACAAAGGAGTAGACGAAGGTGAGTTTATGCCTGAAGGTTATAGTCATCTTCTTTAATAACATAACCGATGCCGCGTACGGTATGGATGAGTTTTTTTAAAGAACCGCGGTCGATTTTGTCTCTTAGGAAATTGATGTGTACATCAACCACGTTTGTGTTGGGATCAAAGTTGTATCCCCATACATTCTGAAGTATCTGGGTACGTGTGAGAACCTTGGTTTTGTTCTTTAAGAGATATTCAAGGAGGGCAAACTCTTTTGGTCTGAGGTATATTTCTTTATCCGACCTTGTGACTTTTCTCGTTATAGGGTCGATTTTGAGGTCTCCGCAACGGAGCGGTTCAACAGGAAACTGTCTCCTTCTTGCAAGGGCCCTTATTCGGGCAAGTAGTTCTTCAAAGGAGAAGGGTTTTGTGAGATAATCGTCAGCCCCACTGTCAAGTCCTTTTACCTTGTCCTCTACAGTATCTCTTGCAGTGAGCATGAGGACAGGTGTATGAATCCCCTTCATCCTGATCAGCCTGCAAAGGTCCAATCCGTCAATTTCAGGTAGCATTACGTCGAGTATAATGAGGTTGTAGTCAGTTGTTGTTGCCAGTAGAAAACCGTCTTTTCCGTTAGTCGCAACATCTACCTTGTGGGATTCTTCTTCCAGCCCCGTCTTTATGAAAGAAGCGACGTTTTCTTCATCTTCGACCACAAGTATTTTCATCAGAATGCTTCCTCCTTGACTCTATTTTACCACGAGAACAGGGCAGTGTGCGTGGTCGAGGACCTTTGAGGAAACGCTGCCGAGCAGGAATTTGCTGGCCCCATGACGCCCGTGGGAACCTGTAACAATCAGGTTGACCTTCATCTTTTTTGCGGTGTCAAGGATTACCTCGGCAGGATCGCCCTGTCTGACAAGGGTTTTATGTTCGATGGTGTGAGAGGCGAGGGAGCTCCTCACCTTTTCCATGGTCTTGTTTGTCTCCTCGGTAAGGGCTTCCATGATCCTCTGACGATCAAAGTCTGTTAGCTCGGTAAGGTATAATTCAGGGACAACGGAAAGGACGTAGAGTATTGAATCGAACTTTACCGCTATCTCTACCGCTATCTTGAGGGCCTTGTTCGAGTTTTTTGAACCATCATGGGCGATGAGGATTTTTTTCATGGTGTTTTTCGTCATTCTTTTCCTCCTGCGATTATTTCAGGGTATTGTCAGCTCTTTGCCCGGAATCCGGATCAACAACAAGTAATATAATATTAACATATAATGCTATATTCCAGTAGGGCTTTTCATGCTGTTGCGTGAACATCCCCTTGTTCAATTTGTTTTTGACAAAAACATAATAGTATAATAATATTTGAATGTAATGTGATTAGCAGGTTCAGGAAGAGTTGGAGGGCTATGTGAGAAGAAAGTGCTGAAAGCAGAACGATTGTTGCGCAGTACGGAAGGGGCGGTATAGTCAAAAAGCCTGTAAATCAGAGTTTTCTCTTTTAATTTTTGAGTGCAAACGTTTAATATATTAGACCAAATATTTTCATTCAGGGAGGTGAGGCATGCCGAGAAGGAACTATTTTTTTACTTCTGAATCAGTAACAGAGGGGCATCCTGACAAGATTGCCGATCAGATATCCGATGCAATTCTGGATGCTATACTTTCAGAGGACCCCTATGGCAGGGTTGCCTGTGAAACGCTTACAACAACCGGTCTTGTCTTTGTTTCAGGTGAGATCACCACAAGCTGTTATGTCCATATACCGGAGCTTGTCAGGGAGACCATAAAAGATATCGGGTATACAAGGGCGAAATACGGATTTGATTATGAGACCTGTGCTGTAATCACAGCGATTGACCGTCAATCAGGTGATATAGCGATGGGCGTGGATACAGGGGGTGCCGGAGATCAGGGACTCATGTTTGGTTTTGCATGTAACGAAACTCCTGAACTGATGCCGCTTCCAATTATACTTGCCCACAAGTTTGCCAGAAGGCTTTCAGAGGTGAGAAAGAAGGATATACTTGGCTATCTGAGACCGGACGGAAAGACACAGGTGACCATTGAATACAGGGAGGGCAAGCCCTACAGGATTGATTCCATAGTGGTCTCAACACAACACAACCCTGACGTGACGCTCAAAGAGATAAGAGAGGATATTATAGAGAAGGTAATAAAGCCTGTTGTGCCTAACGAACTTCTTGATGAAGAGAATGTAAAATATCATATTAATCCAACCGGCAGATTTGTTGTTGGTGGTCCCATGGGTGACACGGGGCTGACAGGCAGAAAGATAATCGTTGACACCTATGGAGGGATTTCCAGGCATGGCGGAGGGTGTTTTTCAGGTAAGGACCCGACAAAGGTGGACCGTTCAGGTGCTTACATGGCGCGCTATATTGCCAAAAACATTGTAGCTGCAGGTCTTGCTGACAGGGCTGAGGTACAGGTTGCTTATGCCATCGGTATTCCTGAGCCGGTATCCATACTCGTTGACGGATTTGGTACTGAAAAGATTCCCTATCAGGATATCGTCACGCTTGTAAGAAAGAACTTTGACTTGACGCCAAAGGGGATTATGGAGACCCTTGACCTGAGAAGGCCGATTTACAAGAAGACCGCTGTTTACGGTCACTTCGGCAGGAATGATGTTGATTTTACATGGGAAAAGACTGATCGCGCCGAGACCTTGAGAAAGCAGGCAGGGTTATAAAAGAAGGATAGACAGGGTTGGAGTAATGGAGTTTTGGAGCAGTGGAGTAAAGACAATATTGTATGTGGATTAACAGGAAGGGAGAAGTGGATGCTGAAGCACGATGTGAAGGATTTGAAACTTGCCAGACAGGGCAGGTTGAGGATCGAATGGGCAGAGATGGAAATGCCTGTGCTCAGAAAGATCCGGGAGCAGTTTGAGAAGGAAAAACCGTTTAAGGGTATCACGATAGCTGCATGTCTGCATGTTACAACCGAGACAGCCAGTCTTATGGAGACCCTTAAGGCTGGTGGCGCAAAGGTGGTGCTCTGTGCATCAAACCCCCTCAGTACACAGGATGATGTTGCAGCATCACTTGTAAAATATTCCAAAATACCTGTTTTTGCCGTTAAGGGCGAAGACAATCGCAAATATTACAGCCATATCCGCTCTGTGCTCTCAATCAAGCCGCACATAACCATGGATGACGGAGCTGATCTCGTATCCACCCTCCATACGTCTGAAAAGGATAAAACCGGGAACCTGATCGGCGGTACTGAAGAGACAACCACGGGTGTTGTAAGATTGAGGGCGATGGCTGAGAAAGGTATACTTGAGTATCCGATTATTGCTGTTAATGATGCCTATACCAAGTATCTCTTTGATAACCGGTATGGTACCGGACAGAGCACAATTGACGGTATTCTCCGGTCAACCAACAGGTTGATAGCAGGCTCGGTATTTGTAGTCAGCGGTTACGGATGGTGTGGGCGGGGCGTGGCAATGAGGGCCAGGGGCCTGGGGGCACGGGTTGTTGTGACAGAGGTTGACCCCCTGAAGGCACTTGAAGCCATTATGGACGGTTATGAATTAATGACCATAAAGGAGGCATCCCGCATAGGTGATATTTTTGTTACTGTTACGGGTGATATAAACGTAATATCAAGGGACTGTTTCAGGGGTATGAAGGATGGGGCAATTGTGTGTAATTCAGGACACTTTAATGTAGAGATAGATATCAAGGCCTTAAAGTCTCTGGCAAAGGCCTCACGAAAGATGAGGGATTTTGTTCAGGAGTTTACCCTGAAAAACAACAGACGCATATACCTGCTTGGCGAAGGAAGGCTCGTAAACCTTGCTGCCGCTGAAGGGCATCCCTCTGCAGTGATGGATATGAGTTTTGCCAACCAGGCACTCTGTGCCCGGTATATAGTGAAAAATCACAAAAAACTTCAGCAACAGGTTTACAGGGTGCCGGAGGAAATAGACAGAAAGATTGCGTCACTGAAATTAAAGGCAATGGGTGTAGTGATAGATAAACTTACCAGGGAACAGAACAAGTATCTCCACAGTTGGGAGATGGGGACGTAATTCGTAATCAATAGTTATGATTAATCTTAAGGCACTTTCAGAGGAAGAACTCACCGGGTTTCTCCTCTCTCTTGACCTTCCCGCCTTCAGGGTGAAACAACTCCTTTACTGGATATATGAGAAACGGGTCCTCCATATACAGGACATAACAGAACTGTCAAAAGCCCTAAGGGAGAGGCTTTCGAAGATAGCCTGTATCAGTAATCTCAAACTCCTTGAACGCAGGGTATCAATTGACGGGACCGAGAAGTTCCTTTTCGGCCTTGAGGATGGTGAAGCCATTGAGGCTGTTTTAATACCTGATAGTGACAGATTTACACTGTGTGTCTCTTCCCAGATTGGCTGTGCTATGGGTTGCAGGTTCTGTCTCACCGGGAAGATGGGTTTTATCAGAAACCTCCAGGCCCATGAAATAGTGGATCAGGTGATAGCGGTACAGAGGTTGATCGAACCACGGATGACGACGAATATTGTCTTTATGGGGATGGGAGAACCTATGAATAACCTTGATAACGTTTCTCACGCCCTTAAGAGGATGAATAGTCTGTTAAAGATATCCAGGAGGAGGATTACAGTCTCGACCTCTGGTGTTGTTCCCGGAATAAAGAGATTGGCAGGTCTTACTCCGGCTGTAAACCTTGCCGTATCACTAAATGCCACAACTGATGAGGTGAGGGAGCATATAATGCCTGTTAACAGGCGCTATCCTGTCAAGACACTGCTGCGGGCATGCAGGGAGTATCCCCTTGAACCGCGTAGAAGGATAACCTTTGAGTATATACTGTTTGAAGGCCTTAATGACTCTTCCGGGGATGCTGACAGACTTGTGAAGCTTCTCAAGGGGATACCTTCGAAGATTAATCTCATACCCTTTAACCCCTACAAGGGGGCTGAGTTCAGGAGGCCTCGTGAGGAAAGGGTGCAGTTCTTCAGGAGTCTGTTACAGACGGGAGGCCTTACAGCGATTGTGAGGAAGAGTAAGGGACAGGATATACTGGCTGCCTGTGGTCAGTTGAGGGGATATTACACGGGCAGGGTCTCCTGCCATTGTGTTTGAAACTACCCTTTGTCAAGCTGCTGTGTTACCAGCTTAATCAGTTCCTGGGTCTGTATCGGTTTTGGAAGGTAGGCATTGGCGCCTATGTCCATTGCCTTTTTTCTATCCTCCTCAGTCCCCTCGGTAGTTATTATTATTATCGGTATATTCCTGAATTCCGAATTTCCCCTCACGAGGCTTATCAGTTTCAGTCCGTCCATTACAGGCATATTTATATCGGCAAGGATAATGTCAGCCTTCTCTGTTGACAGCTTTTTAAGTGCATCAACGCCGTCGGTGGCTTCTATAACCTTTGACCCGGGGATTCGGCGCATGGCAAAGCTTATAAGTTGTCTCATTGTTGGTGAATCCTCAACTACCAGGATAGTTGGCATGGCCCCTCCTCTATTGTGTTGGTTTTCCTTTTAGAAGTGCAAGGAAGTTCTGGATAGTTGTGAACTCCCTCTCAGACCGGTTGTATAACCGGGATGAAAATATGGCAGTGGCTGCATGGCCTGCCAGAAGATTGAACAGTTCGTAATCAACATCGGAAAAACCGGTCTTCTGGTCGAGGAAGGAATAGATTGCAATCACACCAATCACATGCTCTTTGATCTTAAGTGGTATGCATACAATGGGGTTTGCGGGGTCCTCTGATTCCGTGTGAATCGATTCATCTGAAAAGTAGCTTTCCCCTTCCCTGACCACTTCTCCTATAACTCCCTTGTCTATTGGAATTTTTGCAGTATTGTCCATGTCAATATCTTCTGAGGCAATTGGTTCTAACTCTTCGAGCTTTTTATCAATTAACATTACAGAAAACTTCCTTGCACCTATCAGATTAATTATGATTTCAAGGACTATCTTCAGTACCTCTTCATAATCGAGTGTTGAGTGAAGTTGGTAACTTGCTACATACATATTGGCGAGGTTATTGTTTTCTTCTGCTACAAGTATATATTTCTGTGCAAAGTCCCTGTTCTCTGTCTCAGCTTTTCTGAATCTTTCTTTCAGGGACTCTGTCTCATCTTCAAGCATTCTGATATGGTTTTCATAATTCCTTATCTTTGCTGCATTGGAATCCTGTGCCTGGGCTTCTTCAAGTTCTGCAATCCTGAACCGGAGATGTTCGTTCTCCTTAAGGAGGTCTCTGGTAAATTCCTCCCCCTTTTTGAATATCTGTAAAAACTCGTCTGCCTTTTTCAGGATGCCGGGCTCCTTATCCTTATCCATCTTGATTTATTTTCCTTTCAACTGACAAAAATCACTTTTTACGTCTGGAGGGAGAGATTTATTTTTCTTTCATTACAACCCTTACAAGTTCTGAGGAAACCTCACTGAGGGGCAGGATCCTTTGTGCAGCGCCTGCTTTTATAACCTCATTGGGCATGCCAAAGACAACGGCAGTCTCTTCAGACTCGGTAATAGTATAACCGCCCCGCCTGAAAATTTCCACCATTCCCCTTGTTCCGTCATTTCCCATGCCGGTGAGCACAACGCCAAGAGTCATGTCTTTAAATATCTTTGCTGCTGATTCCATCATCAGGTTAATAGACGGCACATATCTGTCATTGTCTTCGGCATTTTTAAGCCTCGTATAAATCCTGTCATTCCCGGTCTTCAGCAGTAGGTGGCATCCCCCCGGGCATATAAGGGCCTTTCCGGGCTCAAGTGGTTCATCGTCCTCTGCCTCTTTAACCCTTATTGCCGAGAGTCTGTTCAGTCTTTCAGAGAATGAACCGGTGAATCCTCTGGGCATGTGCTGGCTTATAACTATCGGGGCCGGGAAGTTTTCCGGCATTTCTGTCAGGATTAACTGAAGTGCCTGGGGACCTCCGGTAGAGGCCCCGATGGCAACAATCCTGTCCGGAACTCTATTGGAGAAAACGGGAACCTTTTTCAACGGTCTTTTCCCGGATGTAACTCTCAGATTTCTGTTGAGCTTGCTCAGAGATGAGGCATCTATGTTCCTTACTTTTGCCAACAGGTCATTTTCAATGTTTTGAAGCTCAAACGATGCCCTTCTGGTTGGTTTGGCAATGAAGTCCACGGCACCCAGATCCAGTGCCTTGAAGACGGTTTTGCTGTCTGAATGGGAACTTACCATTATTACAGGTGTGGGACATTCTCTCATAAGCCATCTGAGGAAGCTGAACCCGTCCATCTCCGGCATCTCAAGATCCAAAGTGATTATATCCGGCCTGTAACGGAGAGTTTTACTTATGGCGTCTACTCCATTCACAGCAACCCCGATCACATCAACCATAGGGGTTTTCAACAGCATGTTTTTAATTGTCTGCCTGCTGAAGGCGGAATCATCGACAACCAGGACTTTTATCTTTTCCGGCATGAGATCATCCTTTGTAATGAAGATTTCTGTGATGAAGATTCCGGTTTCTGGTACACAAGGTCATGTTTGAGATGTTTGAGGGCAAAAGCGGTTGACATATTTATCAGGGACTCTGCATGTCCCAGGAGCAGGTACCCACCATCAGGCAACACATTATAAAATTCCTCTACCACCTTTTTCTTTGACGGCATGTCAAAATATATCAGCGCATTCCTGCAAAAGACTACATCCATACTGCCCAAAGAACTCATCTTTACCGCGTCAAACAGGTTGAGATAACCGAAATTCAAGAGCCTTTTCACCCTGTCGAGTATTTTGAAGGAACCATCCGGCAGGGGTTCAAAATATTTGTTGATATAATACCTCTCTATGGACCTGAAGGAGTTCTGTCTGTAAATCCCTCTTCTTGCAGTCTGGAGCACCCTTCTGTTGATATCACTGCCAAGAATTTCGATGTCCCAGCCGTTGAAAAGATTACTCTCAAGTATCAGCATGCCTATTGTATATGGCTCCTCACCTGTGGAACAGCCTGCTGACCAGATTCTTATCTTCCTGCTGTTTTTGTTCTTTTGTCTTAATTCCGGCAGTATCTCATCGCTGAAAGAGAGAAGCTGATTCTTTTCTCTAAAGAAATATGTTTCATTTACTGTGAGAACGTCCATTATAGCTGCAAGTTCATCTTCACGGTTTCTGTCGTAAAGGAGATACCTGTAGTAGTCCCTGTAATTGTTTATATTGTTTGTTCTGAGCCTGGCCGTGAGGCGTTTTTCGAGCAGATATCTGGCACTGTCGTCAAAGTAGATTCCTGAATAGTCCCTGATGAGATCTCTAAGGAGTCTGAAAGCATCGTCGGAGAGGGCAAAGGCCTCATGTTTTTCAAACACCTAAGGCCACCTCGATAGCCTTTCTGACAGTAGGGTCGTCTTCAATATCATATATCCCTTCAAGACAGACTCTTGATTGTTGAGTGCCTGTTTTTGACAGTACCTGTACGGCAGCAAGTCTTGTCGCCCAGTCCTTACTGAAGAGATGTGGTTCAACCTCGTTTTCCACGTCAGGAAATGATGAAAGTGACAGGATTGCCGTTCTTCGAATCTCTCTATCATCTGACAGGAGTAATTTTATCAGGGACTCTCTGGCCTCTTTTCTGTCATTGAAGAGCGAAATTGACTCAATAGCCTGTGTTACAACAAAACCATTAGCATCTTTTAACAACCCTGTCAGCGTTTTCAGAGATAAATCATTTTTGTATCTGGAGAGTGCGCGGGCTGCCGAGGCCCTGACGATTTCGTCAGGGTCATTTGTCATAACGATGATGGAGTTCAGGGTATCCATGTCACCAGGCAAAGAAAGATTTTCTGTGGCAATAGCACGTATCTCTGCTGACTCATCAGTTAATGCCGTACGGAGGTATCTGTTTGCATGTTCGCCTCCGATCATGGATATCGCCTTTACAGCAGCCTTTCTCACTTCTTCAGACTCGTCCTTTACTGCAAAACCAAGTGCTTCAATTGACTCCCCGGCATGGATGTTTCCGAGAATAAGGGCGGTATTTTTCCTTGAGAGTATATTCGGAGAATTTAGCTTATCGATCAGCTCGTTAATGGAAAGGAACTTTTTCAGTTCGGTCAGTGCAGCAACTGCAGCTTCCTGTACGTCCGGATAGGGATGTATGAGGAGAGGGAAAATTTCTTCTACAGCCCTCCTGTCTCCTATCCAGCCCAAACCCCTTGCAGCATAAGCAACCACATGGCCGTCGTGTTCCATCAGGAGCCATAAGAGTATGTCGTAAAACGCAGGGTTTTGAAGTTCGGAAATGACCTCAACTATTAATCTGCTCCTTTCAGGGATTTCCGTCTTTACGATGGGGATAAGGTAATCAGGGTCTTCCTTGCCGATAAAGACCAGTGAACGTTTAACCGTATCCCTGAGAAACTCGTCTTTGGAAAGTTCAAGGAGCGGTCTTATTGCACGATGGTCACATAGAAGACCGAGAAGGACAATTGCCGGGCCTTTGACATCCTTGTTTTTATGGTTGATGTGTCTTACCAGTATGTCAAAGGCATCATCACCAAGTATGTTGTGAAGTTGTTCGGATATGAACTCCTCAGATGCTCCGGCCTGGTAGAATTTCTCAATGGTCCTCAGTGTTTCTTCCACAATGGAGCGTCTCTGGTCATGGAGAAAGGGGATGATTTCCTTCAGTGTTTCGGGTTCCGAGAACTCCGAGAGTGACTTAAGGGCCGGTTCGGTAAGAAGGCTGTTTTTGAGGACCTTCAAGAGATAAGGGATGACGGTTCTGTCCCCTATCTGCCCAAGGGCATCCACTGCGGGGTAAGCTGTCCAGACCTCTCCGGTCTCTATGATCTCCACAAGGGAGCCTATAACAGAGGCTTCCTTGAGCCTTCCAAGGCACTCAACGGCTGATGCCCTTACATTGACATCCTCATCCTTTATTGCCCTGAGCAGCAGGGGCAGGACCTCCTTTCCACCGATAAATCCCAGGACATCAATGATAAACTTTCTCACGTCGTGATTATCAGACTCAAAGGCATCGATGAGTTGAGGAACCGCTTTTTTGCCGAGCGTTATAAGGGCCTCTATCGCGGTATTGCGTGCCCCCGCATTATCTTCAACATAAAGAAGACCGATCAGGTCTTTTATATAACTATCCGGGCTGAAGCCCTCAAGCAGGACATTGAGTGCGGTTTTCCTTATTCTCCAGCTTTCATCCTTAAAAGAATCAAGAACGTAATTCAGACCCTCAGGCCTGTTCTTCATGGAGAGGATATTCTGCCGCCTTGATTCTATCTCTTTATTTTTTGTCTTTTTCGGGTCTTCTCTTGACACTTTCCCTTCCATGAGGGCTCACCTCTTCATTTTTCAGTTTTTTCCTGGATCTCTTCAACTTGATTTTTTCCTCGCTTGTGAGTATACGTTCAATATCGAGAATTATTATTACCTTGTTGCTGTTGGAAGTTTTTGCCCCAACATAGGCATCTTTCTGTCCGAGTCCTTTTATAAACTCCGCCCTGAACCCTTTAAAGAGTTTAGGGGGCTTTGATATCTTTTCTTCGGATATTTCCACTATATCCGTCACGTTATCCACAAGCAGACCAACCTTGTCCTCTTCAAGCCTGATAAGGATGACCCTCTGTTTGCCGGTCTTCTCCGTTATGCCAAACCTGATCCTCAGGTCAATGACAGGGATAATCTCTCCCCTTACGGTTATCACTCCGGAGACGAAATCCGGAAGTTCCGGTATTTTGCACAACTCCTGAGTTTTGAGTATCTCAACAACACCCTGAATGTCCATGCCGAAGTTCTCATCAGCAATATCAAAGATAGTGTATCTCATTGAGCACTGGTCCTGAAGAGTTCCACTTCTTTTCTCAATACCTCCACTTCGTTATGCAGGGATGTAATGAAGAGCGAGACCTCTTTAACATTCCTTGTTGTTTCCTTCCCTATCACCATAACCTCTTCCATTGCCTCTATGATCCTCCTGTTGACTTTCTGCTGTTCAGCCGAGGCCCTTGCTATCTCAGCAGTCTTCTCGTTTGCGAGTTCGATATTATCTGTGATAAATCGGGTACTCTCTGCCTGTTCATCCGTGGCATTTCTGGCAGCCTCCATTGACTCCTTGATTGAACTTATGCTTTCAAGGAGAGAGGCCGTGCCCCTTTCCTGTTGCTCTGTTGTCCTGTTGACATCCAGAATCATATTCTTGATATGCTCGATGGCATTGACGATAAGCTCAAGCCCCTTTGCCTGCTGCGCGGCGGCACGCTCAATGCTTGCTGCCATTTGTGTGGATTTTTGCGAGGCCTGCAGTATCTCTCTCAGGGTATCACCGGTCTTGAGTACCACATGGTTTCCCTCTTCAACCATCCTGACGGTCTCCATCGTACTCTCCATGGCCTCTCTAATCTCCTTCTGCAGGGTTGAGACAATGGTTGCAATGTCACGTGTGGATGCTGCGGTTTTTTCCGAGAGGTTCCTCATTTCATCGGCAACTATGGAAAAACTCTTTCCATGCTCCCCGGCCTGAACAGCGAGTATCTGTGCATTCAGGCTGAGCATGCCTGTCTGTTCAGTCACATCCTTGATAACCGACAGTATCTTTTCAATATCCCTTGACCTTCTTCCGAGCCTTTCAATTGTCTCTGTGAGGGAGTTGACGGAATTTTCAATCCTTTCCATCCCCTCAATTGCATCTACAACGGATAACATGCCCTTTTCTGCAATAATATTTGTTGTCCGGTTGCTCAGTTCAGCGGATTCCTTGATGGTTTTTTCTACTTCCTTGACAGAGGCATTGATTTCCTCAATAGAGTTTGAAGCCTGGTGTACGGCAGAAGTAGCATTATCCGCCATTGATGCTACTTCCTGTGCCGACTGTGTCAGTCCTGCCACTGTGGAGTATGAATTACTGATATTTCTATTGAGATTGCCTATATTGGATGCTATCTCCTCTGATGAGGCCCTCATCTCAAGGAGCGCAGATACATTGTCATTTGACAATGAGAGGAGTTTTTCCGTATTGGCTATAGTCTGTTCCTGGGACCCGGAGGCATTTTTAACAGCCTTTGATATCTCCTCCAGGAACCTCTGTCGATTACTTATCCCGTTTATTACATTCTTGAATGTCAGGTTTAACTGGCTTATTGCCGCAGAGACATTGCCTGTGATACTTTTTAGTTTCCTCACCGTGACCAGGAGCCGTTCAATGAGGAAGTCAAACCCCTTTGCTATGATTCCGATCTCATTGTCTTCTACAATCTCTATCTTCTGCGTGAGGTCTCCAAGTGTGACCTTTTCTATGTTTGCGCTTAAACTCTCTATCTGTGTGCCGATATGCCTTTGAAAAAAGAGGTAGATCAGAAAGGTCAGGACAAGAAAGACGATACCCTGAAGTATCAGATTGGTGAGGATGAAAGCCATATCAGGTTTTACCTTTTTATAATGTACCGTTACTGTTCCGACCTTTCTATCCCCTTCCATTATTGGTGTCTCCATGCTTTGTGAAGCCCTCTCTTCAGGTGACCGAGCTTTTCTGAGCAGAAGCTTGCTGTTTTTGGTTACCTCTATTTCGACTATGTTTTCATCCTCGATAGCCCCGTCTGTTATCTGTTCAAGATATGTATAATCCTGACTTGTATTAACAGCGGCTGCAGCGTTTTCAATCAGGGTGGATACCATGTATATTCTTTTTCTTAAATCATTCTCGATTGTGATATTATGCCGGGAAAAAGACCAGTACCAGATAAAGGACTGTCCTATAAGGAGTATTATAAGGACCCTGAGTATGAATGTTGTGGAAAGTTTCTTTTTTATCTTCATGCGCATTCCTTGAAAGAATTTCTGTCTAAAAGGTATCTCATATCATCTTCAGTCTCGACATGATATCCCTTATCCAGGCATAGTCGTCACCATGTGCCTCAACAAAACCTGTATAGTGTTCATCAATGGATTTCAGTACCGTTATCCCTTCAGTGCCGGTATCCTTCAGCGCGAGGATGGCGGATTTTATCTCTTCTGCACTTTCCTCGGGTATATCCCTGGTAATACATATATTGAACTCGGGTATTTCTTCAGAGAATTTTATAAATTTCAATCCCTGTTCCTTATATTTATCCGCAGTTGATTCCATTACTCCTCCAGCGTCATACCCACCTGAAAGCACTGCCTTTGCCACATCATCGTGATGGCCGAGATAGTTATAGAAGAGGAGGTCGTCAAGGTCTATGCCGGCTTCAAGTAACATATACCGTGGCACTATATGAGATGAGGTAGACTCCTGATCGCCAAAGGCAAATGAGCAGTCCCTCAGGTCCTCAATGCTTGATACAGGGCTGTCACTCCTTGCAATAATGACCGAGTGGTGAAAGGGCTTGCCGTCCCTCAGGGCCTTGGCAATTACCCTTACGCCATAATCACGATTGGCCTTTATGTATGTTGAGGGGGTCATATAGCAGAGTTGTGTTACACCACTGCCGATCTCCTTTATTGCACTGTTGAAATCCACGCCCACCTTTAATTCCACCTTCTTGCCGAGTTTCCTGCCCAGGTACTCAGCGAGGGGGGTAAACTTTCTATACATATCCGCCGGAGATTCCAGGGGTATTACACCGAGCCTGAGGGTCTTTTCAGGCCTTGCGGATACAGAGAATCTGAAACTTTCCATTTCCGTCACAATAAGTTCGGAGTCTTTAACGAGGGACCTGAGAGAATTGTTGACCTTGAATGAGAGGTTCCTGTTTTTAACCGGAAGGTCTGATATATTTTCTGCAGATCTCTTTATCTGTTCAGACTCTGTTTTCTGTTCATTTATGGCGCTGGCTATCTGCTGACTCTTTTCTGAAACCACATCAGTGCTCTTTATTATCTGTTTGCTCTGCAGGGATTGCTCCTCTGTAGCGGTTTTCACCTGCACGGCTATATCCTTAACCTTCTCCGCGGCATTCGTTATAAGGTTCATTCCCCTTGATTGCTCGGATGTTGCCTTTGCAATCTGACTTGCCATATTACGGACATTTTCCATTGACCTTGATACAAACCGTGCTGCCTCAGCCTGCTCCGAAGTTGAGTGTTCAATGGCCGTAGACATCTCTGAAGAAAGCTGTGCGCTCTCCACAATCTTTTTCAGTACCCCTGAGGCCTCCTGTGAGAGCCCGAGTCCCTCATTGACCGATTCAAGGCCGTGCTTCATTGCATCCACTGCGTCCCTGACCTCCTGCTGCACCGTCTGTATCAGTGATGAAATCTCCTGGGTAGAGAAGGATGTCCTTTCTGCGAGGTCTTTTATTTCATCGGCAACAACAGAAAACCCCTTGCCGTGTTCTCCTGCCTGGGCTGCCAAAATAGCCGCATTCAGTGCAAGGAGATTCGTCTGGTCGGTAACATCGTCGATTACTGTGAGTATCTTTCCTATCTCTTCCGACCTCCCGCCGAGCTTCTTTATATACTCTGCGGTCTTTTCAACAGAGGTCTTTATCCGTTCCATCCCCTCGATAGTCTTCCCGATGGAAGTCATTCCGTAAGTGGATGCCTCGTTCATGACCCGTTCACTCAATTTGGCGGATTCCTTGGTATTCCCTTCGACTTCCCTGATAGAGGCTGTAATCTCTTCAATTGCTGAAAGGGTGTCCTCAGCAGACCTGAAGAGATCATCAGCGCTCAGCGCAACCTCTTTTATGGAAGATGAGAGTTCCTCAATGGAAGCTGATGTAGATTCGGTTGATTCAAAGAGTTCGTTGCTGTTGTTGGCGATCTGGGAGGTGCTGGCAGCCATCTCTTCAACCGCAGCGGTGGTCTGTTCTGAAGATGCCGCAAGGTCTTCCGTATTTGCTGCAATCTCGGTGATTGCAGCGTTCAGTTCCTCTATGGAAGAGGAGATATTCGAAATAGCCTCGGCTTCGAGTTGAGTGCCTTCAAGAATATCCCTCGACTCCGATTCAACCTCTGAGGAGACCTTGGAGATTCTTTTAGTGACGTCCTTTACCCTCTGGAGGATTGAA
The DNA here is from genome assembly GCA_035873375.1 of Nitrospirota bacterium. Lineage (NCBI taxonomy): Bacteria > Pseudomonadati > Nitrospirota > Nitrospirota bacterium. The sequence continues at coordinate 37,243 of JAYWMQ010000028.1, forward strand.
GATATGGATTGAAGCGCATCCTGCAGCGCAGTGCTCGCCTGTCCGATTTCATCGGTAGAATCTATATCGACATTGAAGGTCAGGTCTCCATCCGAGAGGAGCCTGGCAGCCTTTTCTATCTTCTTTATCGGGTTAAGCACTATCTTTCTCAGAAGCAGCCACATAATAAAAGAGAGTATGGCTATGGCAAACAAGGAAGCGATGATAGTAACAGTTGCCATCTCTGCAATCTTTTCTTTCTCACTTTCAAGTGTCATGGAGACCTTGACCGCCCCGATGAAAGGGCTGTCAATCTTGTGGCATTTTTGGCATGCAGATCTTTTTATCAGTGGCTTGTAAACGGTCATTAGCCCGTTTTCGATCAGGGCGTAAGGGGAGAGGTTTGTCCTGAACCTTTCGACATAGCGCTTCTCTGTTGCAGGTGCTTTTCTGTCAAATGCTACCCGGCCTTCATGATTCAGGATAGTGATGGCCTCTACGCCTTTAAGTGCCTTGAGGTCGCCTGCCATGGCTTTGGTGATTTCAGCCCGTCCTTCAATCATGGTCCTTTCAATGCTTGTGCTGATTACCGTTGCGGTTTCAAACATTTTTTCCTGTGCGGTTTCGTAGATGTTTTTCTTCTGAAGATAAATAACCGTAGTTACGGCAAAGATAGCGCCCAAAATAATGACTGATATAACTACTCCAAGGACCTTTTTTTCAAGTTTTCCCATTCTCTTCTCCTTTGAGAGGCTTAACTATAAGGTATAAAGGTATAATTCAGTATTATAATAACCTATTGATTACCTTGAGGATGCGCCTTTTTTGTTATAGTTAACCCAAGCGCCTCCTCAGTCCTGAGTATTGTCATAAAGATTCCATCGGAGATAATAATACCTTCAATAAATCTTGCCTCTTCTTCTGTGATATGTGGAGGGGCCGGGTTGAGGTCTGATTCGGGCATCCGCCTGACCCCGACAATCCTGTCTGCCATAACACCGATAGGCCCCCTTGGGCCTCTGACAATAACTATCTTGGCCCTTTGAGTGACCCTGTTCCGGTTTCTGTCCGTATCCGGGATTTTTTCAGTATCAGTGATATTCAGTCTTGCCTTCAGGTCCACAATGGGGACCATCTTTCCCCGTAATGAACTTAGCCCCTTTACATAAGACGGAGTTCCGGGGACGGGTGTTATAGCGGGTGGATGGGCTATCTCCTGCACATCCCTCATATGGAAGGCATATGTTTCCGGTCCAAGCTGAAAACAGAGCAGATCAATCCTTACCTCCGGTGTCTCAACCCCGATTGATTCCTCAGGAGAGGCTTTCTCCCCTGATTCTGCCGGCCCTTCCTTGATAACAGGTTTGGTATTTTCCGTCTTCTCTTCAGTGGTTTTCAACGTCTCAGTTTCCGTATCAGAAGGTTTGTGAGTAGATGGCTTTGCTGTCTTTCCGGCCTGTGCAGCCTTTTTCCTGATTTTAGCTATATCCATCAGAGTCCGAGTTCCTCCACTGCATCCATGACATTGGTGTTGTCAATGAGTTGAGAGTCTTTTGAGAAGGCATCAAGCAGTGCCGAGGTTGCAATACTGTTTATAAGTCTCGGTATTCCCCCGGAATATATGTGGATAAGGCCTATCGCTTCATCAGTAAAGAGTCTGGTTTCCCTGCCTGATACCTTCAACCTGTGGTTGATGTATTCCGAGACCTCTTCTTCAGACAGGGGCGGCAGGTGATAGAATATCCCGATCCTCTGCCTAAGTGGGGCATATGCCCTGTGTTTCAACCGTCTGAGAATATCCGGTTGAGCCACAAAAATCAGGCTTATAAGGTTGGTATCGTCGAGCTGGAAATTGGTAAGGAGCCTTATTTCTTCAAATGTCTCCTTTTTAGGTATAAGCTGTGCCTCATCAATAATAATCACAGGTGTAATGCCGTTTTCATGGTCCTCATAGACCTTCCGGTAAATAGCATCCAGGAGGTCATCCTTATGATTAAAAGGAGGTTTTACCTCCATGCGGCGCGCGATTGTTCTTAAAAACTGGTTTGCCGTCAGCCTTGGATTCACGATAAGTATTATCCTGTATTGGTCATTCAAAGAGTCCATTAAAGCCCTTGTGAGCGTGGTCTTTCCGCATCCTATCTCACCTGTAAATAATATGGTTTCCTTTTCTTCCACAACGTACTGAAGTCTTGCAAAGGCCTCCTCATGTGCCTTGCTGAGATAGAGAAACCGGGGATCCGGGGTCTTGTTGAAAGGTCTTTCACTCAACCCGTAAAAGTCTTTATACATGTACCAGTCCCTTGTGCCTGAGCAGGATTTCCTCTGTCAAGGTCTCAACGTCTATGACAAGTATGACATTGTGCCTGCCGATTTCCGTAACACCTGCAACCCCCTTTAATCCCTCGAAATATCCACCGAGGGACTTTATAACAATCTCCTGCCCACCAATAAGTTCGTCTACAAGGAGTCCAACCCTCCGTTCTTCGTATCCGGAAACCACAATATATCGGCTCTCATGATGGCCGCTTTCACGGGTCTGAGAACCGATTTCGAAAAAATCCGATACCGGCATAACAGGCAGCAACTCTCCCCTCAGGTTATACACTTTTTTGCCTTCTATGCTCTGAAGGGCATCCCTGTCGACTATCAGGGTCTCGGAGATCGATGACAGTGGTAAGGCAAAGGTATTGATGCCGACTCTTATCAGCAGTGACTTGATAATGGCAAGGGTGATGGGGATGGAGAGAGAGAATCGCGTATAAATGTCTTTTTCCGTCCTTACATCCACAAACCCGCCTATCGAAGATATCCGGTTTTTAACCACATCCATGCCGACTCCTCTTCCCGACACCTCTGTTACCTTCTCTTTTGTGCTGAATCCTGCCCTGAAGATGAAGCCTATCAATTCTGTATCGTCTATCTCTGTTCCGGCAGTAATAATCCCTTTTTCCAGGGCTTTTTCCCGTATCACTTCCGTGTCAATTCCTCTGCCGTCGTCCTCTATTTCTACTATTACGTTATTGCCACGTTGAAAAGCCTTAACCCTGATGGTTCCCCTTTCAGGCTTGCCCCTTCTCTTTCGTTCTTCAGGGCTCTCTATCCCGTGGTCTATGGCATTTCTGACAATGTGCATCAAGGGGTCCACGATCTCTTCGGCGATGAATTTATCCAGCTCGGTCTCCTCTCCAAAGACCGTCAGATTAACGGGTTTTCCTATCTCCTGAGAGTATCGTTTTACTATCTGTGCAAGGCGTGAAAATATCTGACCGATAGGCACCATACGAATCTCCAGTACCTGCTGCTGTAATTCCGACAGTCTCCTTTCAAGACTCTGGTATGCCCTGTGCATATCAAAGACAAGCTCTGAGTGCCCGTAGATTCCTGCAAGTTCGCCTTCTATGCGTTTAATGGCCCCCTTGGTAAGCGTGAGTTCTCCAATTGTGTTGAGTATCCCGTCAAGTTTTTCTATATCCACTCTTACAGTGGTTGAAATGCTTTTTAGTGAAGGCTGTAGTTTCCGGGCTGTTGTCTTTTTAGGCTTGCTGCCCGTAATCTGTTCGGGCGCAATGCCAATGGCGGTTTTCAGGGAATCAGGGTCTTTGTCGGATGCAAAGAGAAGTTTGAATCCAAGAGAGTCTGGCGGCATGTTTTCAGAGGTGGGGAGGATTGATATCAATTCCCCTTGCTTTTTGATCTTTTCTGTAAGTTCAGCAAGTGCTTTGTCAAAGTCTTCAAGGGAGAAGACCGCATTTATGGTGAATATTGCCCTCTTCTTTTTTATATTTGCTCTCAGTCTCTGTTCTTCATAATTGGAGAGTACACTGATAATTGCCTCATCAATAACGCCGCTTAATGACTCCTGCTTTTGCCGGCTTGAGGTCTTCCGACCGAATACCTTTATATCTTCAAGATAAGGTGTTACATCAAAATCATTCCCCTGCTCTGCCTTTTTAAGCAATTCTCTCAGGATGTCAATGTTTTTGAAAAGGAATCTGATAACATCATCGCTGACCTCGATATTGCCAAGCCTCAGACTGTCAAGGATCTCCTCAATGGCATGGCTCAGATCTTTTAGTCCCTCAAGCCCGAAGAGGCCTGAAATCCCCTTTAGTGTATGGATGGATCGAAAGAGGGCATTAACAGTGTCGGGATTAGCCCCTGTCTCAGCGGATTCCTGAAGTTCGAGGAGATGTTCCTCGGCCTCTCCAAGTAACTCTTCCGCCTCTGAGATAAACTCCTTTTTTGATGAATTCATGAACTTAAAACCAACCGAATCTTCTCCTGAAAGTCTTCAGGCCTGAAGGGTTTTGTAATATATGCCTCTGCCCCAAGTGCCAATCCCCTCTTTTTATCCTCCTCCGACCTTTCAGTACTCACTATGATCATTGGTATGTCTTTATATTGCGGTGTGGTTTTTACAAAGTTAATCAACTCAATGCCGTTTATATCAGGCATATTTATATCTGTTATTATCAGACTGAAACCTTCGGTAGGGAGTATTTTGAGGGCCTCAAAGCCTGTGCCAGCCTCAAAGACCTGATACTCTTCTCCAAGGTCCTCAATAATTGTTCTCATCATGGAGCGGGTTGATTCGGAGTCTTCTACCACAAGTATGTTTTTCACTTCTCACCTCCGGATTTCCGACCATGGGCCGGGAATAATGGCCATCTACAGTAAACGTTTTGTTATACAGTTTTCTGGTTTGAGTGTGAGTGTAAGGAGTTTAAAACAAATTTCAGGAAAGAGACCCTGTCTCCGGATGCAGCGGGTTCTATTAGTCATAAATTGACTCACTGCCGTGAAGCACCTGCCATGCTACGGTTTGTGTAGCGTTCAATTTCCTGATCAGGATGCCCGGGGCTTTGCTCAAATAGCTTCACAACTGAAGTATATCAAGAAAAAATCGATACTGTCAACAAATTCTAATGCCCTAAATTACCGGGAGGGAACCGGTTAACCAGTGTTCTGTCTCAATTTTTGAGCACTGTCCTTCAGTTTTGCTAATTGACAATCGAAAGTCATGCAATATAATCTATAAAGTAAAGGGGAGGTATTTATGAATGGGGCAAGTTCTTTCAGAAGTTTTGGACTGATTTTCGTGCTTCTGCCCATACTTGTGGTCCTGTCGGGCTGCAACGCCGATTCCACTGTTGAGTCTCAGGAGATAATTGCAACTCAAGAGACTCTCGAGGCTCAGGATGTAACGGTTCAGCCTGAAGAGGATCAGACAAGTGTGATCAGAAACCCGGCGATGGGATGGGTGTTGTATGCTGATGCATTTGCTGATTTCCCTCAGGCCGATATATATTGGGAAAGCCAGAACCCTTATGCAGGGAGTGCGAGCATCCTTTATATAAGACTTCCATGGTCCCAGCTTGAACCAACAGAAGGCGTTTATGCATGGGAAGACGACCAGAACTTTAAAGACCTCATTCAGGGCGCGCTGGACAGGGGACTCAAGCTTGCCTTCCGCGTCTATGTCGACAGTGAAGGCTCTTACCAGCAGGCAACACCTCAGTATGTAATAGATGCCGGGGCAGATGGGGCTGTCGATACAAAAGGCAGATGGAGCCCGTATGTTGACGACCCTGTTTTTCAGGAGAAGTTCTCCTTGTTCCTTAACGCCTTTGGCAAGGAATACAATGACCCTGCTGTTGTTGATTTTGTTGACGGCAATGGTCTTGGAGTCTGGGGGGAAGGAAATCGATTGAAGTTGCAGGAGGGGGATGTATCCGCTGTGCTCCGCTGGATTACCGGAGCGTATGCAGCAAACTTTACACGTGTGCTTTTGGGTGTTCAATACAACAAGAACTCAACCGGATTTGGTCTGGACAATATTGATGCTGTTGCCCTTGAAGAATACGGATATGTGATACGCAAAGACACCCTGGGTCTTCCATACTGGTTCATAGAGGCCGACAAAGAGAGGATTCGAAGTCACTTTCCCGGAATTCCCTTTTACGCGGAAAATGTTTATCAGTACCTTCAGTCCCGGAGGAAGTGGGAAAATGATTATGATACCCTGCGGGCAGCGCTTGAGGCAGTCCTCAATGACGCCTTGTCCCTGCATGCAAATACACTGGACCTTCGCATTCCTGAAGACACGGAAGCCTGGTTTTCAGAGGCCCCCGACCTGGTACAGGAGTTTATTGTCAAAGGTGGATACCGTTTGATTCCTGCGGAAATTACCTATCCTGACAGAGTAGAGCAGGGAGGAGAGATAACCATATCACATACCTGGAAGAATACAGGTGTCGGGGTGCTGCCCAATAACAAGCCCCAATGGAATTACAAGTACAAGGTTGCCTTTGCCTTGATCGACCCTGCAACAGAGCAGGTTGTGTTCAGGGCCATTGACGGGGTTGCAGAGCCTTCTGCCTGGGTAGAAGGGGGTCAATATTCCTACACACTAAAGGCTTTTCTTGATTCAGTGCCGGCTGGGAGTTACAAGTTGGGATGTGCAATTATAGATTCCACCCTGGATAACACGCCTGCCATTAGTCTTGCAATCCTGAATGAAAAAACGGATTCCGGCTGGTATATCCTGGGCGATATATCGGTGGATTAACAATACCTCTTTATTGGTGATAACCGGGAGCAGCCTTAATGCTGTTCCCGGTTGTTAACATTTTTACCATTGAAAAGCCACATTGGCACTGGCTCCAATCTCTTCTTTTGCAAAATCGTATGCGCCGGCAAGATCCAATCTTAATCCAAGGAGACCTAATCCAAGACCTGCTGTAGCCACAAAGTTTGATCCGCTCTCTGCCACGTTCTTGTATCCCCCCGCCCTGAGGGTGAAGAGATCACTTAATATCTTTCCTTTGGTTCCAAGTGCCTGCTCGAATCCAACAGCAACCTGCCGCTCCTTATATCCCGGCGTAAGGGTCTCGTTGGAGGTAACATCTATATCAAGTGCGACAGTTGCCCCCCGCCATGGCAGAAAGGCGGCACCAGCCCTTATCTGTGGGGCTATCTTTATATCGCTGCCCCTTGCAGAGGAGAATGAGGGGCCTGTAAGGTACTTTCCAACGGCTCCAAGCCTTAACTTCTCCGACGGTATCCAGATTACACCAATATCCCCTGTTATCTTCTGGCCGGTGCGTTTGTTATTTTTTACCTTTTCCACGATATTGGTATCGCTGGTATTAAAGGCAAGGATAGACTCAAAGTAGGTGGCGGCATCCATAAGTTTAACTGTGGCCCCAACGTGGAGGGTATCGTTGATAAAACCGTGTGCCAGGCTCAGACTGTATTCAATAGTCTGTAAGCCGGTGAGGTCTATTGCTGACGTATTGTTGGCAATAGATTGGGGGAGGACATCGGGGATGGGTTTAACATTAATTAGGTCGATCCTTGGCACAGCATTTGCGTAGCCTATGCCTGTTACACCTATTGCCAGGGCCATACCCTTGATGTCGGCACTTGCAATAGCCCCTGCCTGGCCATTGATGTCTATTCTGCTGCCATTTTTATCTAACTTGAGGAGTATATCCACCAAGCGGACTACATCATCCGGGTTGTCATAGAATTCCGAATCACTAATCTCTCTCCCGTTAAGGACAGTATCAATATCGTCCCACAAGTCTGCAAGGCCACTGTGGTCCTTGACAACCGCCCCGACGTGAGCCCTGATATCCGTTACCCTGTGCTGGGCACTCAGGCCGGCAGGATTCCAGTATATAGCCGTAGCATCTGATGCAACTGCAACATGAGCACCTCCCATGCCCATGGCCCGCGGTCCTATTGTTACAAATTCCGCTGCAAAGGCACTGGTTGTCAGAAGAAGGAAAGAGAGTCCCAATAAAAAAATATGTCTTACACCTGCCATCGCCATACCTCCTTTAAATCGTTCCGTTAATTTAACAAGTAGTATAGTATCACTTAGCCCGAATGTCTTTATTTTGGTGTTGTTGTTTGAGCAATGCGTTATCTCCTTGATTTTGCCGGATGAGACCATGGGGCCTGTTTTGCCCTTTTTTCAGATTCTGCTTTCGAAGGCTGGCTTCTTTTAAAGACATCCATCCCGACAAGAGTGGATGCCCAGTCATGCTCAGGTTCGGTTTCCTGGGTAAGGAGCCATGTTGCCGTCAATATTTCCTGGCCGTCAATCATTTGCAGTTGTCCGGACCAGGCGGTTACAGAGTGTGAATTTCCACTTTTATTAACCCAGGCAACAGTAAATCCGACAGCCTGACTCTGACCGTAAGGTTCTGTGTCTGTAGTGCCTGCCAGGGTATAGATGCCTTGTGCATCTCCGACAGCAGTCTGGTATGTTCCCGACACAGAATTTCCATCTACCTGTAGATTCATTTCTGAACCCAACTCGTTATACCAGGTGCCTTCCAATCCCATTGATTCCCTCCATTTTTGATATGAATTTTCAGGTTTTAAGGTGGCTTCTTATCATTTCCCCCATTTTTTAGATCGAGAATGATATTGTAGAATCCAGGAACTACGTACAGCTATATATAGCGAGGAGCTTAACAATGCAACCATCCCTTCTATAATATCCCATAAGTAAAGAATAATCAACTGGTCAAGGAGTAATTGGGCTTGTATTTATACATTGCCTATCAGTTATCGTTGGTTCCCAAGCCGCCCCTTTCTACCAATAAATTCTCGTTAATCCCCTCGTTCCGGACACCCTCCTTGGCAATTATCCAATATTATACGTATTACGTATTTCCTGATATTAGAGCATAAATACGAAAAACGATAATTTTTTCTTTATAAAATAACAATCAGAGAGTGCATGTGTTTCTAAAATGTGATATAGTATAGGGTAGTTTGGGGGAGAAATAAGTAGTTCGTATATTAATTGTTATCAAAAAACTATATTGAGGATATGCTAAAATATACGCATGAAAGCTGAAAGAACGGGAGGATTTGATGATAAAGCAATATAAAATAATAGTAGAAAAACATCCTGATGGCTACGTTGCCTATCCATTGGGACTGAGAGGGATAGTGGTAGGACAAGGTGAGACCTACGAAGAAGCACTTTCGGATGTAAAATCAGCAATAAAATTTCATATTGAAACATTCGGAGAAGAAGTTCTTGAAGTTGATTCACCAGTTCTTGAAGCTTTTGTAGCAGAGGCTGGAGTAGAAGCATAAATGACAAAATTCCCAGTTGATGCTCCCAAACGGAGGGTAATAAAGGCATTAGAAATTTTAGGGTTTATGATTGTAAGGGAAAGAGAACATATTTCAATGGTTAGAGAAAATCCAGAGGGGACAAAAACTCCTTTAACAATGCCCAATCATCCATACATAAAAGCTTCGACATTAAGAACCATATGCACACAAGCAAGGATATCAAGGAAAGAATTTTTAGATGCATACAACAAGACATGATCAATAGATAACAATGCCTTCTTCCAGCGGACGGCAAATAGCCGCCGCTGAATTCGGTCGTTGAGGCGAATAAAAAGTGAATAATAAATCGTCAAAAGGAAATGTTTTTTTGGCCCTTCATACATGATGAGGCCTCTGCGAGAGAAGCAGCAAAACAAGGATGGATTGCAGCATTATTTAGCGGCGGGATAACGCTTTTAATAATAATTATTGGCAGTACTCCCTATTATAGTTTAGTTTTAGTTGATGTGGGATGAATCTTTTTAAATAGGTTATGGCTACCGCATTTTACTCAAATCAAACGCATGTTCACAGGTATGCTGTTCACGCACGAGTCTAAAAGGAGAAAACTTCCATTTAAAACGCTGTTTGTATTTGAATGCAGCAAATGCAGTAATGAAATTGTTTTTCGCATCGATCTTTGTAATATAAGTAAATGTTTGCTTAGTTCCAGGCTCGACGAAATAGTATTGATAGTTATCTGGAATTATATTTTCTTCAAATATCTTCAAAGGAAATTTCAACCTGTGAGAAT